>CAIYWF010000076.1 GCA_903929845.1 uncultured Chlorobiaceae bacterium
CAGCCGTAACACTGCGTTCCGTGCAAGGAAAAAAGGTTGCCGTTATCCGCTATTCGGGCCTGCATTCCGAAAGCAACTTACGGAACTATGCGGAGAAGTTGGCCGTATGGCTTGAAAAGAAAGGGTACCGTGTTTGCTCACAACCGCGTGTTGCAAGTTACGATCCTCCCTGGACCATTCCGTTTTTACGGCGAAACGAAGTGCATATCGATATTGAGTAAAGATTGAGAGTCAAGGTGGCGGGAAGCAGATTTTTTAGTGGAGTTATTATTCTTACATTTTGAAATGAGATGAATCACTCAACCAAATGCTGATGGTATGAAGCCGCACTATTACTTTATCGGGGCAACCTTTTCGATACTCCTTTCTATTTACCTCTTTCTTTTCGGTACGGGAGTAAACCATGAGCTGATTGCAATTTTTGTCGGGTTATGGGCGCCGACAATTATCTGTATTGGTATTTTTAACACCTTGCTCGGTATTCTTGATGAAATGTGTTGTGCACACAAGCGTATTGAGGATGCAACCTGTGGACATGATCGTTAGGCTTTTCCCTTCCGTGACTGGCGGTTTCGGCAGAGCCGCATTATGAAACATGCCGGAGCCATAGCGCTTGTTGGCGTGGGTGGGTTTCTCGGTTCTGTGGCGCGCTATGTGGTGTCGTTGCTGCTCTCTCCTGTGGTGCCCTGGTTTCCCTTTGCCACCTTGACGGTCAATATCCTTGGCTGTTTTCTGATCGGATTCTTGGGTGAGCTGGCAATATCGACGACCCTTGTTTCTCCCGAAGCAAGGCTTTTTCTGGTTACCGGGGTCTGCGGGGGCTTTACCACCTTTTCTTCCTATATGTTTGAGGATACCGCACTCCTCAGGGATGGTCAGCTTTTTTATGCAGGAATATATCTTGCTGGCAGTATCGCCGGGGGATTTATCGCACTCTATACAGGAACGCTTTTTGCTAAACTTTGGACATAACGGAGTGAATTATGGAACTACAGAGTTCAGAAATGCTGCGGATTTTTGTTGGGGAACAGGCCCGGTACGGTCATCGGCCACTTTATGAAGAGATTGTCCGTGAAGCCCGGACACAGGAGATGGCTGGCGCCACGGTACTGAAAGGAGTGCTCTCCTACGGTCACGACATGCACATCAAGACCTCAAAAATCATGGAGTTGGGGACGAACCTTCCTATGGTTATTGAGCTTGTCGATTCTGCGGAGAAGATAGACGGATTTCTGCCGATGGTTGAGCAGATGGTCAGGGATGCTTCAGCACGCGCGATGATTACCAGGGAGCTGGTACGCACGGGAATTATTGAATAACGAAAAAGGGAAGCCCCGAAGCTTCCCTTTTTCGCATTGTTCCGTATCCCGGCGGGTTATTTACCGGACTCTACAAGAGCGTAGTAGTTTGCCTTGATGGTTTTTTCCAGATCTGCGTCGGTGTGCATCGAGCTGATGAACATCGCTTCGAACTGTGAAGGTGCGAGGTAAATGCCCTGGTCAAGCATGGAGTGGAAGTATTTGCCGTGTCTTTTAACATCGGCAGTGATTGCTGTCGAGTAGTCAACCACTGGAGTCCCGGTAAAGAAAAGGCAGGACATGGAGCCGACACGGTTCTGTACGTAGTTCAGGCCGAGTTTCTTCAGGTTGTCACTGAAGCCCTCTTCAATAATCACGGCTTTTCTTTCAAGCTCAGGATAGGGATTTTCTTCAATCAGGATTTTCAGGGTCGCAAGACCAGCGGTCAGCGCCAGCGGGTTGCCTGAAAGCGTGCCTGCCTGGTAGACATCGCCGAGCGGAGCAACGCGCTCCATGATCTGGCGTTTGCCGCCGAATGCTCCAACGGGAAGACCGCCGCCGATAATCTTGCCCATGGTGGTCAAATCAGGCGTGACACCGTAGAGGCTCTGTGCTCCGCCAAGTGCCACGCGGAAACCGCACATCACTTCATCAAAAATCAGTACAATGTCTTCCTGGTCACAAAGGGTGCGAAGATCAGCAAGAAATCCAGGTTTTGCCGGAATAACGCCGGTGTTTCCAGCAACAGGCTCAATGATAATAGCGGCAATATTGCCCTTGTTCTCATTGACAAGCAATTTTACCGAGTCAATATCGTTATAGGTTGCATTGAGCGTATCCATTGCAGTCCCCCTGGTGACGCCGGGGCTGTCGGGAGCGCCGAGGGTCAGGGCGCCAGAACCTGCCTTGATGAGGAAGCTGTCGCCATGGCCATGGTAGCAGCCTTCAAATTTGATGATTTTATCGCGCCCCGTGTAGCCGCGAGCCAGACGAACAGCCGACATGGTGGCTTCGGTACCGCTGTTGACCATGCGCACCATTTCAAGCGAAGGAACAATTTTGCAGAGAAGCTCGGCAATTTCAATTTCCATCTCAATCGGGGTACCAAAACTGGTGCCGATTTTTTTCAGAGTATACTCAAGCGCGGCCGTGATTTTGGGGTGCATGCTGCCGAGAATAAACGGTCCCCACGAACCGACATAGTCAAGGTAGCTGTTGCCATCAACGTCGGTCATGTATGCGCCCGACCCTTTGGCCATGTACACTGGAGTTCCGCCAACGGATTTGAACGCTCGTACCGGAGAATTCACGCCGCCAGGAATAAACTTCTTTGCTTTTTCAAAGAGTTCAATTGATTTGGTGAGTTGAGGCATGTCAGACAATGCTGTTTAGGATTGAACAAGAGGTTACAAGAGTAAATAAAAAGTCTGCTCAAGATAGAAATACTCCAGAAGATATAAAACCCCAAAAAAATGAGCCATCGCTATTGCTGAAGCATTTGAGAGACGATAACAAGGTTTTTGCGCGACCGAAGATGCTCCAGATGTACTCCACAGTACTCATGCAGCAGGTCGCAGAGCGTCTCAATATCGACGGCATCGGCGTTGATGGAGTTCCCTGCAGGATGTCGTGTTGCCGCAAGAGTGTTCAACTGCATGGCAAGGCGCACCGGAATAAGTTGTTTTCTTGCCAAATTATCTCCTGCTGCACCGGGCAGCGCAAGACCGCCAGGATTCATCACAAAATAAAGCTCAGTCAGTTTCATGGCGTTGATGGCAGGCACAAGCTCCTCTCCGCTGAAGACGCATCTCTGCAGGGAGGGTTGAAAGCCAAGCACCGAGACAAACCGCAAAAGAAACCAGGCATAAAGCTGCCGAAAATTGACACCGGTACGGTAAAGCTGCTCAAGGGTTCCTGCAAGCAGAGTGAAGAGCGGGAGACTTTTTTCGCCGTTTTCCGTACTCTGCCTGACCAGATCAATGATTCGGTAGAGAACAGCAAAACGCTCCAAATCCGGCTCGGGAACCATTGGGCTTAAAACAAGGTTTCCATCACTGACCAGTTGAATATCGCGGCTGCTTTTTTTATAGAGGACAAGGTCGAGCATATTACCCGCGCTGAAGAGTCCCGAGAGCTTGTTTTTAGGGTTGCGCGCACCTTTAATGATAACCGACATTTTGCCGAACTCACGGGCGTAGATTGAGCAGATCTTTGATTGGTCACGGTATTTTGTTTCCCGTAAAATGATGGCCCGGGTTTTGACGATCACGGACTGAACTTTTATATGTTGCGAAATATAATTATATACAAAAACGCTGCACTCTGCGGCAAACTGAATTTTTAAAGAGTAAAGAAATCGATTAATCAAGGAGAAAATAGAGATGCCGACCTACCAGTATCGATGCAATAACTGCGGAAATGAGCTTGAAATAGTCCAGAAAATGAGCGCCGATTCTCTGACCATCTGTCCGAAATGTGAAAAAGAGACGTTTGAACGGGTCATAACAGCCGAAGGCGGATTTGTGTTGAAGGGATCCGGGTTTTACAAAACAGACTACGCCAAGGGTAAACCTGAGGCAGCGCCTGCCGCCCCCCCCTGTGCCACTGCGGCCTGTTCTGGCGGTACTTGCCCAATGGCAAAATAGAACACCTCAGCTCCGCCGCCTGATGCCATCATCGAAACACGAAACAGCCTTCCTCTCTCAAGGGAGGCTTTTCTGTTTTTTGAACGGATTCTCCTTTTCTCTCCACGCAAACGTTGAAAGATTGATGCTCTTGTTTCCCCTGAAACTTTCAGGGTACTGTTTTCCTTCTACATTTCCCGTTACCTTTACCCTGCCGAGAATGCCGTTCGTAAAAAACATGCGGATCATATCCCCGCTCGAATAGTTGATGCCCGAAGGTTTCCGGTTCTCATTGTAGAGATGATAGAGGCTTTCTGCCTGACTGGTGAGTGTAATTCCTGTTATTTTCGATTTGTTGTTGAGCAGGATCACCATTTTCTTGCCGCTGAACTGGTCATAAACGACTGGCGAAACAGATAGAGTGTCCTGTGCGGCAAAAAAAGCATTGTTTTTTACCTGTATTTCATCAATGTGTTTGCGTTTTCCGACCCCGTCAGACTCTTTGAGATGCAGCAGAAGAGTATCACCGCTGATCTGCTGTTCATTGTGCCAGACCAGGACGTCATCGTAGAGCCAGATTTGGCTGGTTGCCTTATTGACCACAGCCCTCCGCGACTTTCCGACAAGTGAGTTATCCACCATCCGGCCACGGACGTTCCCGCTTAATTCTCCGATCTCTCTGTCAGGGTAGTAGACCCCATGTTCACCGTAAATTTCAACCGAATTGTCGGTCATAAAAACATTGCCGTCCAGTACGATTTTGTTCTCCTGCTCATAATCGGTGGCACGGTCGCATCGCAATGTTATTGTTCCGTCCAGGAACACCACATTGCCGATAACCATACGGTAGTTCCCCGTTTTTGTCTGGCCTCCTTCGATGGTATCGGCATGCTGGAGAATAATTTTCTTTTTTTCTGCCCGTAGTGTATTATGGTTCACAACCGGGAGCACGATCGCCTGAAGCATCGCCGTGCAGGCGGTCAAAAACATCAATGAAAAAAATCTTTGCATGGATAAAAGATAATGATTGGCTGCATCCCGGAGATGGCTTTCCCCTAATGTAACAAAGCTTTGTTTTTACTGTGAAAAAATTACTGTTGACCGCTGGCGGCAAGTCTGCTACCCTTTTGCTTGCTCCCCTTTATGATGCACTGAAAAAAAACGGAAATTACAAAACGATAGTGATGCTTGCAGCGCCGGAGGGTGTTGAACCAATCAGCGCTGATCTCGCCGTCTGCTTCGGTATTGGCGAAGCGAGTCATACAATCATGCTTCCGAAAGGCACTTCGGTTGAACAGCTTGCGTCAGTCATGATCGGTGCAGAAAAAATCATGCTGAGCGAACAACCCGACCTTGTTCTGGTCTGCGGCAGCGACAATGCCGCGTTAGGTGCTGCCATTACCGCAGCAAAACTTGGGTTGCCCGTTGCCGCCGTCGATGCCGGGCTGCGGAGCTATGAGCGTTCAGATGCTGATGAGGTCAACCGCGTCGTCATTGATGCCATGGCCGACTTCCACTTTGTCAGCGAACACAGCGGTGAATACAACTTGATCAACGAAGGTGTCGCCGATGAAAAGGTCTTTTTTTCAGGCAACCTCATTGTCGACAGCCTTGTTGGCCTGATGGAACAGGCAAACGACCGTGAAGTGCCATTGATTCCGGACATCAAACCGAAAAAGTATGCGCTTTTGCACCTTAACCCTGCTGGCCGATTCGCCGAAAAAGAGCCACTGGAAATGATGCTGCGTCTTCTGACAGAGATTTCCAGCAGGATAACAGTACTCATGCCGCTTGCTGCCGGACTTGAATCGCTGATGCAGCAGCACGGTATGGGCGATTCGTTCAGTGCAATAGAGGGAGTAACGATAATCGAACCTCCAACACACACAACACTCCTGAAGCTGCTCCGGGATTCCATGCTGCTGCTTACCGACATTGAGGAAATGCAGTCGGAAGCCACCGTCATGAATGTGCCCTGCCTCACCATTATGGAGAGCTCCTCGCGCCCCGCAACCATCGAAATTGGCACCAACGTGCTTGTTGGCCTCGATGAGGATGATATCAAAAGCCGCATTCACGACATTCTCCATCCCGGATCACATCAACACATCACAAGCCGCTCAAAAATCCCCGAAAAATGGGATGGCGTCGCTGCCGGGAGAATTGTTGCAGTTCTGGATCGGGTTCTTGGGGATTGAGCAATACCTTGCCCTGATTGCTGCGCTCTCTACTATTACTTTATGATAAATTTTCGGTAGTTTAGGATAAGCAAAAAGAAAAATTAACCCATTATAAAATGCCATGTATTGGGATATTAAAAAAGTAAAGCCGCTGCCCGACTATAAAATCTACGTTGAAACTGTGGCAGGGCGAAAGGGCATATTTGACGTGAAGCCGTATCTTGATTTTGGTGTTTTCAGGGAGCTGCGGGACATCAATTATTTTAATCAGGTAAGCATAACCTGTGGTTCGGTTACCTGGCCACACCAGCAGGATATTGCTCCTGAAACATTGCTTGCCGAAATGCAGCCTGTTGAAAAACCTGTTTGATCCTGCTTCCAGGGGTTAAGGGCACCTCTATTTAGTGTGTCGTAGATAAGCAGTACAAGTGCTGAGGGTCTGGCCCCTCGCACTCGGCTTGCAGGAGCAGGGTGCAAACCACCGTATGCGGCTGTGGTCAAAAGCTATGGTCGTGAGCGATACGGAAA
>CAIYWF010000077.1 GCA_903929845.1 uncultured Chlorobiaceae bacterium
AAAGCAAAATTCCGTAGTTTGATTTTGGAAAATCTCGGTAAGCTCAAAAACACCTCCGCAGGGTCAAAAATAGACAGTTTTTGATCGTGGTGGTATTCTCAGATTTTCAAAAAACAGGGGTTTTCTGTCAGGCACTATTTATCGATGAGTTTACAGGCTCCGGCCTGGTTTCAAGCGCAGTTTTTGAGAATTTCTCCCCTGTTTCAAGTGGGCCTGGGAATGAAATTGTTTTTGTCATGGGCAACCTGCCCGATCAGCAGGCACTGATCGGAGGGATTAAGCTTGGTGTCGAGATCTATATTCTTGACCCGCAGGGTGATGCCATTGCAGAGATGGTCTCCATCCTCAACGGGCGTAGCGGTATTGATGCCATCCACATTTTTTCTCATGGCGCGTCCGGGTCGCTCTCTCTTGGCTCCACCACGCTGAACAGCAACACTCTTCTGGATCACCAGTCGCAACTGGCTGAACTTGGAAGCCACTTGACGGCCTCCGGCGACCTGTTGCTCTATGGCTGTAACGTGGCGCAGGGCGCTGACGGGCAGGCCTTTATTGAGTCAATCGCCAGAACCACCGGGGCTGATGTGGCGGCGAGTACGGATTTCACGGGTGTGGCGGCGATGGGGGGGAACTGGGTGCTGGAGGCGAAGACGGGGAGCATTGAAGGGCAAAATCTAAGCATCGATTCTTTTGCATCGGTTCTTTATCAAGATGGTGGCGCGGTCACTATTCAGCAAGGTGATGCTCTCGGGTTAAGAAGCTACAGTCTGTACGACTATTTTCAAGGACAAGAGTTTTATTTTGCAGCCGGACCAGTTTTGATCGTTTCTCCATACACAGGGTCAACTGGAGCGGATATTGTTTTCAAATGCATAACAGCACCCGGAGACAACTCATTAACAGTAGGAAATTGGTACACTTGGACGGAACTTAAGACAACGTTACCCGCTTCTTTTACCAATGACCAAACTTACAATAACGTTCTGATAGATACGTTAACTGCAAATGAGTGGGGGACGGCTATGGATTTTGATATAGCCGCACGCATTAACTGGAATAATGCCAACTTGCCAGCTACGCTTGAATTTACTCTGGGAGGAAGTAGGACTTATACAATAGGGATTAGTAAAGCCGCACCACCCAACACTGCCCCCACTGCTGGCAGCGGTTCCTACACTATCTACGAAGGCAACAGTGCTACGGTCACTCTGTCGAAAAGCAACACATCGGCCAGCGACCCTGAAAATGATGCGCTGACGTTTAACCCGACATCGGTCTCCTACACCGCGTCCACCAATGCCGGTCTGAAGGGTACATACAACAACGTTTCCAGCAGTTCGTACAGTGTCAGTGACGGCAAGCTCACTGGTAACGGCGGCGTTTTTACCTGGAATGTTACCTACGTCGATGACCCTAGCACATGGGGTACTGCGCCGGCCAACCAGACATGGAGCAGCACCGGTAATAACAGTTTCAATTTCGGTACTGGCGCGAGTGACCCGGAAGGTGACACAGTAACTTACAGCTATGTCAGTGGCAAACCTGGCTGGATGAGCGTTTCAGGAACGACCATTTCTGGTAACATCGCGCCGGAGTACGCAGAGCAAACCTACACCATCACCGTGAATGCCACAAGTTCAGGCACACCAAGTCCAATTCAGAGGTCGTTCACCATCACCACCGGCACAGCGGCTCAATTAAACGATGCCCCGACAGCGGCGGCCAACAGTCTGGCGCTGACAGCCGTAGGTACGCGAGTATTTACGGCTCCCAACTTCGGCTTTACTGATCTCGACAATACGGTTGGCCTTTCCACTGCTACCGGTGCGGCGCTGCACCATATCACCATTACTGCACTACCTGCCACTGGAACGCTCAAGCTCTCGGGCACGGCAATCACTCTAAATCAGCAAATCCTTGCAGACAATATTGCGAATCTGACCTACACCTCAGGGACAACCTTCGACAAGAACGACACCTTCAGCTTTACCGTCAATGATGGCATTGCGGACTCGGCAAGCAGCTATACGGTCACTCTCACCGATACCCTTGGCGCAACAGGCCAGGCGCCGGTGATCAAGTTGCCCTCCGTTACGGGCAGCACGCTGCTTGTTCCCTATACCGATGCAAGCTATCTCAACGCCGCAAAAGCTCCCGCAACCACCGATTATGTGGTCACGGTCAATGGTACTGCTGTAACCGTCAGCAGCGTCGGTATTGCCAGCAATTCCCGGACAGTGACCCTGACTCTCGCTGTTCCGGTGGCAGTCACTGACCATATCACCATCAGCTACACCAAACCGGCAAGTAACGCGGTGCAGGACAGTTCGGGCAATGAGGCTGCCAGCTTCAGCACGCGCGATGTCGTCAATGGCACCGTTACCACCAACTCGGGCACGGGCGCCACGGTGATCACGACGCAAAGCAGTTTTGACACTTCGATTCCAGCGCCAACGGGCAACGTCGATGTGGTGAACACAGGGAGCGGCAAGGTCATTGTCAACGCTCTCGACCCCAACGGCACCATTGTCACCACCGGTATAGGAGCGACTACCGTCAAAGACCCGACGGGGAGTGTCAATACCACAAACACCGGCACTGGAGCAACCACCGTCGACGGCGCTGGCGCAAGCAGCGTTGTGACGGCAACCGGGACGGGCATCACCAATGTCAGCAACCCGGCCAACAATGTTCAGGTTATCAACAACAGCACTGGCAGCACCCTGATCACCGGCGTGAGCAGTGGCAACACCGTAATACCGAAAGGCAGCGGCGAGGTTGTGGTCACTTCAGTTTTGACAACTCCGGGCACCATCACCGTTGACGCCACCAACAAACAGAGCAATCTGACGGCTGACAATGACAGTACCGGCACCATCAACATAACCGGCCTGATCAACGGCGCAAGCCTCAAAAGCACTGGCAGCGGCAACAGCAGCGGGGCAACCAATATTGTCACTCCGGTCGGCAATCTCATACTCGACAACAGCGGCACAAGCCCGGTGAACATTACCGGTTTTGACACCGACAAAACGTTGACGCTCACCGGCAGCGGATCGACCAATGTTACAAGCCCCGATGGCAACCTTACGGTCGTCAACAACGGTGCTGGAACGGCCACCGTCTCCGGCGCATTGGACGGTAAAATCGTGACGCCGCAAGGGACTGGCCCGGTTGTTGTCACTTCGGTACTGGGTGCAGGAAGCAGCATCACCATGGCTGCCACAGGCAATCAGAGTAATGTTACGGCAGACAACGATGGCCTGGGCGTTATCAATATTACCGGTTTGACTGAGGGCGCTTCGTTAAAGAGTACCGGCAGCGGCACTGGAGCAACCAATGTTGTTACTCCGATCGGCAGTCTCGCCCTGAACAATACCGGCACAAGCCCGGTGAATGTTACCGGTTTTGACACCGGCAAAACCCTGACGATCACTGGTGGCGGGTCGACCAATATTGTAAACCCGGATGGCAATGTCACGGTGAACAACACCGGAACAGGAATCGCTACAGTGAGCGGCACTACCAACAGCTCAACCATCACCACACAGGGAACCGGCCCGATCACCGTCAATTCGATTCTGACGACTGGCTATGGCATCAATGTAAATGCGGCAGCCAACCAGCATATCATTCTCGACAACGACGGCGCCGGTACCATTACCGTCGCTGGCGCCACCACCGGCAGCACCATTTACAACATCGGCAGCGGCACCGGCACCACCAACATCAGCGACCCCACCGGCACCGGCACCTTGACGGTACAAAACACCGGCGCCGACCCCCTGACCGTGACCGGCCTTGACAGCAGCGCTACGCTGACCAATACCGCTGGCAGCAACGGCAGCGGCGGCATCATCCTGGCCAGCCCGGACGGCAATGCTACCATCAACAATCTGGGCAGCAATACCGTCACAGCCACCGGCGTGCACCCCGATGCCACCATCAGCACCACAGGCACGGGCACCACGACGATTACTGACCCTTCAGGAAGCCTGACGGTGAACAACACTGGCAGCGGTACGGTTTCAGTGGGCGGACTTAATGACGGCAGCGCCATTACCAGCAACGGCACGCAACCGGTTACCATCAGCAGCCCCGATGGCAACCTTATTGTCCATAACACAGGAACCGGAGTTGACACCGTCACCGGCCTTCTCAATAACAAAACGGTCACCACTGACGGAACTGGCACAACCACTGTCAGCGATCCTGCCAGCAATGTGACGCTGCACAACACCGGTACCGGTTCACTCACGGTCACCGGCGCAAACAATGGCAGCACAGTGACGACGACTGGCACCACTGCTACAACGGTTAAAAATCCTGATGGCAACGTTACGGTGAACAATACCGGCACGGGAACTGCCACTGTTGAAGGAACCCTCACCGCCAAAACAGTCACCATTGGCGGAACAGGGCCGATTGTGGTGAACTCGGTGCTCCTCTCTCCCGGTATCATTACCGTTGATGCAACACTAAACCAGCAGCATCTGACCGTTGACAACGACGGCACGGGCGCCATCAACATTACCGGACTGACCAACGGTGCAACCCTTAAAAGCACTGGCGATGGCACAGGAACAACGACTGTGGTCACACCAATCGGAGACCTTGTGCTGGAGAGCACGGGCACCAATGTTGTTGTCATCACAGGCTTTGACACCGGAAGCAAACTGTCGGTGACCGGCACCGCCAATACAACGGTTAAAAATCCTGATGGCGATGTTACGGTCGACAATACCGGCCAAGGCATTGTTACGGTGGAAGGTGTGCCTGACGGTAAAACGGTGACGGCATCGGGACCGGGCACGACCCTTGTCAACGATCCGCTTGGCGATATCACCCTCCACAATGATATCCTGACCAGCGTTGTCTCTGTCAGCGGTGTCAATACCGGCAAAACCGTTACCTCAACCGGAGTCGGCCCCAAAGCGGTCAATGCACCCGATGGCGACATTACCATCAACAGCACCGGAACAGGGGTGACGACAGTCTCCGGCACCCTGAATGGAAGTACGGTTACAACGAAAGGAACCGGCCCGATTACGATCCACTCCGACTTGGTTGCAGGCAACACGGTCAACGTCAATGCGGCTGCTAATACCCATATTACGCTCGACAACGACAATACTGGCGCCATAAATGTTACCGGTGTTACGACGGGCAGTACCATCACAAGCACCGGAACCGGCGGAGCAGGCGCCACTGGTACGACCACTATTGCCAATCCGACAGGCAATCTCATTGTCGACAATACAGGGACATCACCGGTCAAGATCACCGGATTCGACACCAACAAAATCCTGACGGTGACCGGCAACGCCACCAGCTCTACCGAGGTGGTAAATCCTGACGGCAACGTCTTTGTTTCCAACAATGGCGACGGTCAGCTCACGGTCAGAGGCCTGAATAATGGCAACAGCGTCAACAATGCTGGTGCACATCCTGTCACCATCACGAATCCTGACGGGAATGTCTATGCCATCAACGATGGAACTGGTCTCATCTCGGTCAATGGCGTGCAGAACGGCAGCACGGTCAACTGCACCGGCAATGGTCCGCAGACCATCGACCTTGCAAGCCTGACAGCAACGCAGTCGGCCACAGTTGACAATGATGGAACCGGTACGGTAAATGTGGTAAATATTCCTTCGGGCACAGCGGTAACCTTTACCGGGAATGGCCCCACTACGGTAAGCAGCCTTACGGGCAATGTAACGCTTGAGAATCTGAGTACCAGCCTTGTCACCATTGCCAATGCAGCAAACGGAAGCACCATTACCACCATCGGCGATGGCCCGTTTTTCATGGATGCCGATGTGCCGATGAGCCAGAGCGTCACGGTTGATATCACCAATAATGCCAATATCAGCTTTGACAATGATGGCCCTGGTGTAGTAAATGTTATCGGGAGCAACAATAACACTATCACCACCACCGGCAATGGCCCGATGACGGTGACCAATCCTCTGGGTGATCTGGTGGTGGCCAATAGCGGGAGTGGTGTTGTTACCGTAAACGGAGCCGCCAACAATGCTGCCATAACACCTCAGCATGAAGGGCCTGTCGTTGTCAATTCCCTGCTTGCTTCGTGGAACTCAATTACGGTGGATGCCACAGGCAACCAGAGTCACCTGACGGTAGACAACGACAGTACGGGCATTATCAAGGTTACCAATCTTGCTGAAGGTGCCGTTCTTACAAGCATCGGCAGCGGGAGCGGAGCAACCAATGTTGTTACTCCGGTCGGCAATCTCTCGCTGGTAAATACCGGCACAAGCCCGGTGAATATTACCGGTTTTGATGACGGCAAAACCCTGACGATCACCGGCAGTGGTTCAACCAACATTACAAACCCGGATGGCAACCTTTCGGTTCTCAACAATGGCCTCGGCACAACTACGGTATCCGGCGCGCTGAACGGCAAAACCGTTACGCCGGAAGGCTCGGGTCCGGTTATCGTTACGTCGATTCTGGGTGCGGGAAGCAGCATTACGGTGGATGCCAAAGGCAACCAGAGCCATGTTACGGCTGACAACGACGGCGCAGGCGTTATCAATGTCACCGGCCTGATTGACGGCGCAACACTCAAGAGCACAGGCAGCGGCAACGGAGCAACCAATGTTGTTACTCCTGTCGGAAATCTCACGCTCGACAACACTGGCTTAAGCCCGGTAAATGTTACCGGTTTTGACAACAGCAAAACGCTCTCGGTTACGGGCAGTGGCCCAACCACCGTCAGTTCCCCGGATGGAGATATGACCGTAGCCAACAACGGCAGCGGTCTGGTCACTCTGACGGGCGTGCTGGAGAACAAAACGATCAGCGCCACCGGAAGCGGCAACACCGCCATCAGTACGCCGAATGGAGATATTGCCGTTGCAAACAGCGGCAGCGGCCTGGTAACCCTGACAGGCATTCTTGACGGCAAGATTGTCACGACTTCCGGTACCGGGCCTGCCACCATTGACGACCCTGCTGGCAATGTGACGGTGTCAAATAGTGGCACTGGTCTGGTCAAGGTCAACGGCGCCAATGACAACAGCACCGTTACCACCACCGGCGACCACCCGGTGACCATCAGCAGCCCGGATGGCAACCTTACAGTTCATAACATTGGCTATGGAGTTGACACGGTCACCGCTCTCGTAAGCGGCAAGACGGTTACAACTGACGGCAGCGGCGAGACCATTGTCAGCGACCCATCGGGCGACGTAACGCTGCACAACACTGGCACCGGTTCACTCTCTGTTACAGGAGCAAACAATGGGAGCACGGTTACCACCACCGGCAGCACGGCAACGACGGTCAGCAACCCCGATGGCAACGTCACGGTAAAGAACACGGGAACGGGAACCACCACCGTTGATGGCACTCACACGGGTAGTGTCGTCACGCTTGATGGCAATGGACCAATCATTGTTCATTCGGACTTGCTTACACCAGGTTATATAGGCGTCAATGCCGCGCTGAACCAGAACAATCTGACGGTTGACAATGACGGCACCGGAGCGATCAACATTACTGGACTGAGCAACGGTGCAAGCCTTAAAAGTACCGGTAGTGGCACTGGCACAACAACGGTTTCCGATCCTGCAGGGAGTATATCGCTGAATAATGCCGGCGCCAATATTGTCACCATAACAGGTTTTGATAACGATAAAGCACTGACGGTGACCGGCACTGGCCCAACCACGGTGAGTTCTCCGGATGGCAACGCATCCATCATCAACAATGGCAGCGGTACAGTCACCCTGACCGGTGTTAAAATCGGCCAGACCATCACTGCGTCAGGCAGTGGCCCTACCAATGTCAGTGATCCATCCGGCAATATCACTCTTGACAACTCAAGCCTTACCGGAACTATCTCGGCCACCGGCGTCAACACCGGTTGCACGGTAACCACTACCGGCGTCGGTTTGAAAGAGGTCAACGCCCCTGATGGCAACGTCACTATTAACAGTACTGGCACGGGCAAGACAACGGTCTCCGGTACCTTGAGTGGCAGCACAGTCACAACCCAGGGAACCGGCCCCATCACCGTACACTCTGATCTGACGACGGGCACGGTCAACGTCAATGCTGCAGCAAACACACATATTACACTCGACAACAACAATGGCGGTGCAGTCAATGTCACCGGTGTCACCACAGGCAGCACCATTCACAGTATCGGCATTGGCACAGGCAGTGTCACCATCAACAATCCTGTCGGAAATCTGACGATAGACAATACCGGTACCGATCCGGTAAAAATCACCGGTTTTGACACCAACAAAACCTTCACACTGACCGGCAGTGCCACCAGTTCAACCGAGGTTGTCGACCCCGACGGAAACGTGGTTGTTGCCAACAGCAGCAGCGCCGCCTTGACCATCAGCGGTCTCAATATTGGCAACAGTGTCACCAACAAGGCTGGCAGTGGCGCCGTCAACATCACCAATCCTGACGGTAATGTCTATGCCATCAACAACGGAACAGGCGCTATCAACGTCAGCGGCATAAAAGATGGCAGCACCATCAACTCGACTGGAAGTGGCCTGGAGACGGTTGATCTTGAGACCCTGGGGTCAGGACATTCGGTCACTATCGATAACGATGGCTCCGGATTGGTGAATCTTCTCCATGTTTCAAATGGGACAACAGTATCATTTACCGGTAACACGCTTGCATCCGGTTCGACAACAATCAGCAGCCTCTCTGGCGAAGTGACGCTTGAAAATGTCAGTGTGAGTTCGAGCGTTATAAGTGTCTCCGGTATTGTTGCCGGCAGTAAAATTCATACCACCGGTACGGGAGAAATTGCCATCACGACGGCACTTTCGGCAGGAGAGAAAATCTTCATAGACCCGACAGGCAATGATCATCTCCGGATTACCAACACAGGTGCAGGGCAGGTCGATCTGCTTGGAAGTATCGCGCTGGACAGCAACGATGCCATGGCCTTTACCTTGACTGGCACTGGCACCACCATACTTAATGAAACCGGGACGCTTGACCTGGGCAATGCACCGCTTACACTCTCTCTGGCAGCAGGATATATCCCGCAAGCTGGTGACTCCATTACCCTGATCTCCAATGATGGCATTGATGCTGTAACGGGAATCTTTGCCGGAAAAGAGGAAGGGTCGCTTGTTATGGTTGGAGGATATCAATTCACCATAAGCTATAAAGGGGGCATTGATGGTAATGATGTCGTGCTCAGCATGAGCAGACCGCCTGTTGTCGATACTACCGATGTCACGGGCGCAGTCGCTGAACAGGGTACCCCCGCCGGGAACATTACCGACAGCGGCACCATTGGCTTTACTGACGGTGACCTTGCTGATACGCACAGCGTCAGTACCGTCACTTCCTCTTCAGGAGCCTTGGGCACGCTGACAGCCATCCGCACCCACGACAGCACCGGCACTGGCCTGGGTGGCGTGGTCACCTGGAACTACAGTGTTGCGGCCTCGGCGGTTGAATATCTTGCTGCCAGCGAGCTTAAAGTTGAAAGCTTTACCTTTAGTGTCCAGGATAGTCAGGGCAACAGTGTTTCTCGAACGGTCGACGTGACCATAACGGGCACGAACGATGCGCCGACACTTGGCAGCGTCACCAACGGTTCAATTGTTGAAAATGCGTTGGTCTCAACAACAACAGATTCTGGTTTAAGCGGCACGCTCATCGGGGCTGACATTGACAACAACCATACCCTGACCTATGGCATAACCGGTGGCACCGTAGACGCTGAATTGTCAACGCTGAAACTGATTTACGGAACACTGTCCGTGGATACCGCAAATGGCACCTTCAGCTATGTGAAGGATGCCTCAGAAGTCGAAGCGCTGCACTCTGGAGAGAATGTCAGTGACGTGTTTACGGTAACCATAACGGACGACCATAGTGTTCAAACGACGCAAAGCTACACGGTCAATCTGACTGGCGCCAACGATGCTCCGACACTTGCTGCAGTGACATCTGGCTCGATAGCTGAAGATGCGCTGGCCTCGACAACGACAGGTTCTGGTTTAAGCGGCACGCTTGTCGGAGCTGACGTTGACAACGACAAGGTGCTGACCTACGGCATTTCAACCGGAAATGTTACTGCTGGTGTTTCGACGCTGGCCAGCAGCTACGGAACACTGACCGTAAATACATCAACCGGCGCCTACAGTTATGCAAAAAATGCCGCTGCACTAGAATCGCTGCATGTTGGCGAGAGTGTCACCGACGTGTTTACGGTGACCGTAACAGACAACCACGGAAGTCAGACGACCCAAAATTACACCATAAACGTGACTGGTGCCAACGATGCTCCAACGCTCGCATCGGTGACATCGGGCTCAATAGCTGAAGATTCGCTTGCCTCAACAACCACAAGCGCCAACCTGAGCGGCACGCTTGCAGGAGCTGACGTTGACAACGACAAGGTGCTGACCTACGGCATAACCGGCGGCACCGTAGCCACTGGATCATCAACACTGAAAATGAGTTACGGCACACTGACCGTCAATACAACAACCGGGGCCTACAGTTATGCGAAAGATGCCGCAGCAGTAGAAGCATTGCATGCCAGCGAGAGTGTCAGCGACGTGTTTACGGTGAGCGTAACAGACAACCATGGAGCACAGGCGACGCAGAGCTACACAATCAACTTGACCGGTGCCAATGATGCTCCGACACTTGCTGCGGTAACATCGGGCTCAATAGCTGAAGATTCGCTTGCCTCAACAACCAGAAGCGCCAACCTGAGCGGCACGCTTGCAGGAGCTGACGTTGACAACGACAAGGTGCTGACCTACGGCATAACCGGCGGCACCGTCACCGCCGGATCATCAACACTGAAAATGAGTTACGGCACACTGACCGTCAATACAACAACCGGGGCCTACAGTTATGCGAAAGATGCCGCAGCAGTTGAAGCGTTGCATGCCAGCGAGAGTGTCAGCGACGTGTTTACGGTAAGCGTAACAGACAACCATGGAGCACAGGCGACGCAGAGCTACACAATCAACTTGACCGGCGCCAACGATGCTCCGATAATCAACAGCAATTCATCCGTCATGTCTGGCTCAATTACGGAGGCAGGCCACCTCGACAATGGCCAGGCTGTGCTCAACGGAATGGGCCTTGATGGCTTGACACATGTCACCGGTACATTAAGTGCCAGCGATGTGGATAACAACGCCACCCAGACCTGGAGTGTCTCAGACCAGACACCAGCCACTGTCTATGGAACGATGACGATCAACTCCAGTACCGGAAATTGGGACTATGCGCTGAACAACTACTTGCCGGCAACCCAGGCTTTGCGGGAGGGTGATGTTGTCACCGAAACCTTTACTGCGCGAGTAACAGATGATCAAGGCGCTTATGCTGATCAGACGGTTACCGTCACGATCAACGGCACCAATGACGTGCCAGTGGTTGCGAACAATGCTTCTGCGCTGGATGGTGTCGTTACTGAAGCTGGTAATAATGACAATGGCACGGTAGTTTCCGGGACTGCGACGGCAAGCGCCACCTTGATTGCCAATGATGTGGATACGGGAGCTACCCAGGTATGGAGCTTGGTAGGAAAACCAGGCTCAACTTATGGGGTAATGAGCATTGACCCGGCAACAGGCAAGTGGACCTATACGCTCGACAATACCCTTGCCGCTTCTCAAGCGTTAAGAGAGGGCGATGTTGATACCCAGACCTATACTGCGCGAGTAACTGACGACAAGGATGCCTATGTCAACCAGACGATCACTATTACCATCAATGGCACCAACGACTCCCCTGTAGCTGTAGCCGATACCAATACCACTTCCGAAAATGCGACGCTGACAGTAAATGCTGCGAATGGCGTTCTTGCAAACGATACCGATCCTGATACAGGCGCCACGCACGCAGTCAACGCGGTCAATGGAGTGTCAGGTAATGTTGGTGCTGCAGTAACAGGAACGCATGGAGGTGCCTTTACCATCGCCGCCGATGGCTCGTATACCTTCAATCCCGGAAGCTCCTTTGACTGGCTCGCTGCTGGAGAAACAACGACCACGAGTGTGCTCTATACAGTTATTGATGACAAAGTCGCCACAAGCAGCAATACGGTGTCGGTAACATTGACTGGCACAAATGATGCTGCAATTATTACCGGAACGAGTACGGCGAGCCTGACAGAAACCGATGCGGTGCTGACGACAACAGGTACCCTCTCGGTAACTGACGTTGACAGCCCGGCGACCTTTATAGCGCAGACAAATGTTGCTGGAACGAACGGATATGGCCACTTCAGTATCGGGACGAATGGAGTGTGGATCTACACGACCGACAGTGCACACAATGAGTTTGTAAAGGACACTCATTATACCGACAGTATAACGGCAGCGACAGCCGACGGCACAGAGCAGATGATGACCGTGACGATAGCCGGGACAAATGATGCCCCGGTGATCAGTGGAACCTTGATCGGCAGTATCACTGAAACCACGGGTACACCGGCAGCACTCTCTACCCTGACGAGTAGCGGGACGCTGGCATTCAGTGATATTGATGTTGCCGATACTCATACGCTGGGTGCAATGATTGCCTCAACCGGTGCGTTGGGTACAATGACCATAACAAATACTGCGGATACAACAGGAACGGGCCTTGGTGGCCAACTTGCCTGGAGTTACAGTGTAGACGCTGCCACCGTTGAATATCTGGCGGCAGGAGAGACGAAAGATGAACTCTTTACGTTTACCCTGAGTGATGATCAGGGCGGAACAACCGAGCGTACGGTAACGATAACACTGACGGGAACAAACGACGCTGTTGCCATTGTCTCTGGTTCGACCATAGCGAGTGGCGTATTCACTGAAACCGACCGGAGTACTGGCTCTGCGGCGCTTGACACCGTGAGTAGTTCGATAGCCTTTACTGACGCTGATTTAAAAGATTTGCACGTGGTCACGGTGACCGGCACCAGTTTTGCGTGGTCAAACGGCGACTTGACGCAGGCACAGCAAGATGCGCTTGCAGCGGCCTTCCATCTTGGAGTCAAGTCAGACAGTACCGGTATCGGAAGCGGAATACAGGCCTGGTCTTTCAGTGCACCAGATGCAACATTTGACTTTCTGGCAAAAAATGCAACGCTGACGGCAACCTATACGGTGACTTTTGATGACGAAAAGGGTAGTTCCGCATCAAGAGATGTTGTGATAACGGTAACGGGTACCAACGATGCAGCCGTTATCAGCGGCACAAGCACGGCAACCCTGACGGAAAGCAATGCAGTGCTGACGACAACGGGCACCCTCTCAGCGACGGATGTTGACAGCGCAACAACCTTTGTAGCGCAAACGAATGTGGCGGGCAATCACGGTTACGGCAAGTTCAGCTTAAGTACAGAGGGTACGTGGCTCTACACGACAAACACTGCACACAATGAATTTGTGGGCAGCACCAACTACACCGACAGTGTTACCGTTGCCGCAGCAGATGGTACTCAGCAGCTCATCACGGTGACGATTGCTGGCACGAACGATGCAGCAATCATTACAGGCACCAGTACTGCCAGTTTGACTGAAGGAAAAACAGCTCTTTCCGCGACAGGGACGCTCTCGGCCAGTGATGTTGACAGCACGGCGACCTTTGTTGCGCAGACAAATGTCGCTGGTTCAAATGGCTACGGCCACTTCAGTGTCGGCACGAACGGGGTGTGGAACTACACCACTGACAGCGCACATGGTGAATTTGTCCTTGGCGAAAACTACGTCGACAGCATTACCGTAACCACGGCTGACGGAACACCACAGCTTGTCACGGTGACCATTGCGGGCAGCAACAGCGGTGCGGTCATAACCGGCACGAGTACCGCCAGCCTGACTGAAACCAACGCCGTTCTGACAACGACGGGCACGCTTGTGGCTACCGATCTTGACAGTCCGGCGACGTTTGTTGCGCAGACAAATGTTGCAGGCAACCACGGCTATGGCCACTTCACTCTTGGCACGAACGGTGTCTGGAGCTACACAACTGACAATGCCCACAATGAGTTTGCGTCTGGCACTGACTATACTGACAGCTTCAGTGCCTCAACAGCAGACGGTACAGAGCAGGTGGTGACTGTGACGATTGCGGGGACCAACGATGCGGCTGTCATCAGCGGCACCAGCACGGTGAGTCTGACGCAAAACAGTGTGCCGCTGACGACTACGGGCACACTTTCCGCTACTGATGTGGACAGCGCAACAACCTTTGCAGCACAAACAGATGTTGCGGGGAACCATGGCTACGGGACATTCAGCATCGGCACAGACGGTGTGTGGAACTATACGGCAAAAAGTGCTCACGGCGAGTTTTTGGGCGGCGCCGACTATACCGACAGCTTCACCGTTGCAACGGCCGATGGCACGCAGCAGCTTGTTACGGTCACCATAAAGGGTGTTGACGATCCAGCAGTGCTTTCATCGGCTATCGCTACCCTGCCTGCAAGCAGTACAGAGAGCATCCTACAGGGTCTGTTGACGATCCGTGATGCCGACACTCCTTCTGCCGCTTTTAAGCCACAGGAAAATGTTCGTCTTGCTGATGGTCATGGTACCTTTACTCTTGACGCTACTGGTGCCTGGAGGTATGAGTTTGATGACGGTGCCGGCGAAGTCAGCGATCTCTTTACGGTATACAGCACTGACGGAAAGTCGTCAACAACCGTCAGTGTCCACAAAACCAGTGGACCTATTTCACTGGGTAATGACAGTGATAACGTCCCTCTTGTTGGTGTCCAGGTTCCTGTTGGTGTTGGTTTTTCTGAAGAACACTTTACTGAAGGCACCCTTGCAACCCTGGAGCAGCAACTTGTTGATGCTTCAAAGCCGAAGATAATAACTGATGGTGAAGGGACTCCCGAAGAGCAACAGACTTTCGCGGAGATTCTGAAAGGCGGTATTCAAGCCTATGTGCCTACGGTTCAGGATCAGCAGCAGGTGACCGTGCGAACCATAACGTTCAGCAAAGATTCTGCCAATACAACAGCCTCCACGGTTACCATTAGTGGTGCACGGGGCACCGGAGAGAGCAGTACAGAAAATCCTCTCCGTCAGGAAGCGCTGGTTGTTGATGCCCGGAATCTGCCATCAGGCACGGTTCTTGACTTTAACAAAGTTGAGTTTGCCATTGTTATCGGCGCCGTGCAGCTTATCGGTGGTACGGGAAAAAACTTTGTTATAGGTGACAGTGCCAGCCAGTGGATTGTACTTGGTGAGGGAGATGATACACTCTATGGCGGCGGAGGCGATGATACCATTGGTTCACATGGTGGCAATGATTTAATCTACGGTGATGCCGGCAATGATACGCTGTTCGGAGGTATCGAAAACGATACGCTCAGCGGTGGCAGTGGCGACGATGTGATTTATGGTGACGAGTCGACAGCGGGTGGCAATGGTGTTGATACAGCGTTGTATACTGATGCGCTTGCAGGGGTTAAAGTTAACCTTGACACCATAATTCACGACGGAATTAACCCTGGAACAGCAGATGACGGAATACTTTACACGACAAAAGAGCTTGTCGTAAGAACTGGTCACGATACCCTTTACGATATTGAGAACGTTATTGGCGGCGCTTATAGTGATATCATTATCGGAAGCAATGCAGACAACAAGCTTGAGGGCGGTGCCGGGGACGATACTCTTACTGGCGGGAAAGGTAATGATACCGTGGATGGCGGTACCGGAAAAGATACGGCAGTGTTCAGCGGTACAATGGCTGATTACAGTATCAGCTATGATGCAGCGACACACAACTGGACGATTGTAGACACTATAGCTGGTCGTGATGGTAGAGATACGGTTACCAACGTCGAAAGGTTCCAGTTCGCCGACGCGTTCCAGTTTCAGGGAGGCTCCGGAGACGAAACAATGACTGGAGGGGCAGGTATTGATACGGTAACCTACCTGACCGCACTTGCGGGTATTACGGTTGATTTGGGTACTGGTAGCGCAACCTCATCGTCAGGTGGCAATTCAGGAATCGGAAATGATACCTTGATCAGTATTGAGAATGTTATTGGTGGCGACTTTGCTGATACCATCATCGGCAGCAGCGCTGACAACCAGCTTTCCGGCGGAAAGGGTAACGATACGCTGGATGGCGCCTCTGGTACGGATACGGCAGTGTTCAGCGGAAATTACGCTGACTACACTATCCGCTATGATGGTACAACACATGCGTACACGATTGCAGACAAGACCGCAGATCGTGACGGAACTGATACGGTCATCAATATCGAAAAATTCCATTTTGCAGATGGTTATGGATTTACTGGAGGCCCTGGAGACGATACCGTGACAGGCGGTACTGGTCATGATACCATCATGTACCTTACAGCCCTTGCTGGTATTACGGTTGATCTTGCCGCCGGTACAGCTACAACTACGGCTGGAGGGGATACCGCAGGAATTGGTACTGACTCACCACTTGTCGGTATTGAAAATGTTGTTGGAGGCGACTTCAATGACATTATTATCGGGAACAGTAGTGACAACAGGCTTGAAGGAGGCAAGGGTAACGACACTCTTCTTGGTGGGGGTGGTAATGATACTGCCGTGTTCAGTGGCAATTTAGCCGACTACGATGTCAGCTATAATGCGGCTACTGACACCTATACAATTACCGACAAGATCGCAGGTCGTGATGATACCGATACGGTCACCAATGTTCATAACTTCCAGTTTGCTGATGGAACGCATCAGGATATTTTAATGCCAACAGTGGGGACTTTCAGCCCGGGCAGTGGAGCGACAGGAGTGGGAGTCGGTAATGATCTTGTGCTCACCTTCAGTGAGGCGATTCATCCTGGTTCTGGCACAATAGCCATCCACAGCGGTTCACCGACAGGTCCGGTGGTCGCCAGCTCTGCCGATGCCGCAAGCGCAACGGTTACGGCATCGGGCCGTACACTGACGATCAACCCGACCCATGACCTGGCATACAACACGCACTACTACGTCACTTTTGGTGATGGGTCAATTCATGATCTTGCGGAGAACAGCTACGCCGGAACAACGACTTACGACTTCACCACCGGTGCAGACCCCTACGCAGGCGGAAGTCATGGAGGCAATAGTACTGGAGTAGAGTTATTGGGTTTAGGTGCTCTTGGTGTTCTTGCCTGGGCCATCTTTTAACTCATGAACCGGCCGGTCGATCCAGCAACGGTCTGCTGGGGAGAGATCGGCCTTGCCGGTGAACTCAGGGCCATCAGCGACAGCGAACGGCGCATCGCTGTTCAATCTTTGAAGCCGCCGTACCACCGGGTTTTTCAAATACTCCGCGACCAGCTCTTCAGTCATGCTGCTCCAATGGCAGATGCTGATGAACATGCTCCTTGCCATCATGGTGATGCCGATGAATATGTATCAGATTGTTTGACTCCAGGAGTGCCCGGTCATTTAAAACCGATTCAGCAGAGCCGCCCCTGACAATCTTCTTGTTTTGGCCAAACACATAAACCGTATCGGCTATCTCCCCGATAATATGCAAGTCATGCGTCGCGGTAATAATGGTCTTTCCACGCCGGTTGGCATTGACCATAAAATCAATAATGTGCCGGACGGTTAAAGGATCGAGCCCTGCTGTCGGTTCATCGAATAAATAGACATCAGGATCAATGGCAAGAACTGACGCGATGGCAACCCGCTTTTTCTCTCCTATACTTAATTGATGGGGAACCCTGTCCAATAAATGGTGAATATCCAAAACCTGGGCAACCTCCCTGATACGCCGGTTAACCTCTTCCTCTGCAACGCCGAACTGCAGCGGCCCAAAGGCAATATCCTCTCTCACTGAGGGGCAAAACAACTGAATATCGGCATTCTGAAAAACAAGACCAACCCTTCGTCTGAAACGGTGTGCCGCCTGTTCATCAAACAGCGAGTGTTCAAGTAACCTCTCCCCGAAGGCGGTCACAGAACCTTGATGAGGGAAAATCAGTCCATCCAGGAGATGCAATAACGTCGACTTTCCCGTTCCGTTAGCACCAATAACCGCAATCTTTTCACCCGGGCGAATGGTCATATCAACGCCGCACAGCGCAGGAAATTTACCCGGCCAGGAAAAATGTACATCCTTTACTTCATAAATAAGGTCACTCACAGGGTATCTCCTTTATACAACAGGCCTGCGCAGATGATCACGGCGCACAACAGCCAGAACCACTCTTTCGGCGTCGCATGAAATGCAGACAAGCGTCGAGGCTCACCGGTATATCCCCTCGACAGCATCGCCAAATAGACCTCTTCACTTATCTGTGTTGTTCTGTTCCATGTATTGGCAATATTCCAGGCCACAACCTTCTGACCATGCCGACGATGCGACACTACCCCGACACGACTTTTCACCGAGGTAAAAATATTCTCGACCATTGTAGCAAAGAGATAGAGATAGCGGTAACTCATCGATACGGTCAACACAAAGAGCTGCGGCACCCCAAATATCCTTAAAACCTTCAGTAAATCCGAGTGCCGGGTTGTCAAAGACAATAAAACAACCAGCGATACCGAGGTGGCAATCCTGACCACAAACAAGAGAGCCCCGTCCAAACCGGGACGAGTAATGATACCATTGATCCCCAAAAGATGAAACGACCAAACCGGTTCACCTGGCGTCACGATACTGAACAAGGTTGGAAGCACAATGAAAAGAGAGAACAACGGGATGAAAAGCAATGTTCTTGTCAAAAAGTGGTTGAGCGGAATTCTGGAAAAAACGGCAAGGAGTAAACATAAGCCATAAAGAGCGGCTATCAATCCAGTGCTTTTCAGGGTGACCGCCGTTACAAGAAAAGCCAACAAGGATATTGTTTTCAAACGGGGATCAAGCGACTGCAAAAAACCTTTCCGATTGGCACACTCTTCAGAAAGGGTTGCGTCTTTTAAAAACGCAAGAGAGCTCAACAGTGAACGCTCAATAAAATCACGCCTCTTGTGTAACAGCTTATTCATGCTCTTTCACCAGCACTTTTCCTATGAACAATGCCACTCCCGCGATGATCGCAATGCCAACAACCGCAGAGACGATATAGGCAATACTTGAATGAAAGAGATCCTTTCCCTCCCATCCCTGAAAAGCATAATCAGGCAGCGGAGCTTTCCACAAGTCGGAAAGTTTCAGAATACCCTGCGGGACAGAGCCTCTCATTTTCTGAAGCTCATCAACCCCCCACTCACCCCAGGCAGTTCCAGCCTTAAAACGATCAGGCAACATCAGCCCCAGAGGCGACAGGAGCATTAAAACACCAATTCCTGCCCAGAGTTTTTTGGCAAGCGTCATGATCTGCCCCCTTCAAAAAAAACAGAATCCTCTTTTTGTAAATATTTTACAACCAATGTGGTCACCAGAACCTCAACCCATCCTATGACAAGAAGATGCCCCAAAACCATTGCAGGGACAGCAACATTCAGGCCATAAGGAGAGTACAACGGCTGACCATTTGCCGTATGATACAGTAACGGTTGCAGTCCAAATTCGATACCGGCACAGAGAGCTGCCATACATATACCCACGTACGCACCAGCTCCAGCAGCAATGATACGTCTCCTGGAACCCGCCGGACTGTTCGAACTGATCAATCGGTAAACATAATACCCTGTAAACGGAAGCACAACTGCCATGTTAAAACAATTCGCACCAATGGCCGTTATACCGCCATCTCCAAACAGGAGCGCCTGAATGACCAGGGCAACCGTAAGGGCAATACAAGCCGCCCAGGGCCCTAATAGAAGAGCAACAAGAACCCCTCCAACCGCATGACCCGTCGATCCACCGGGAATGGGCACATTGAACATCATGATGACAAAGCTGAACGCTGCGCCAATCGCCAAAAAGGGAACCTGCCTCACCTTCAATGTTTTTTTAACCCTCTTTGAAGCAGCCATCCATATCGGGATCATCACTGCACCAAAGACCCCGCAAGTCGCAGGGCTTAAATATCCATCCGGTATGTGCATGACTTTGGCTTCTTCATTGGCATACAGGCTTTTTTATGGTTCTCCGGAGACGACAAAAGCAGGTTTGGAAGAACAAATTACTATATTCAGCGCATATCCAAGGCACAAAATGCCTTTTTTTCATCATAACCATAAACAAAACAAACAATTATGGCACATAAAGTTATTGATACCTGTATCCTATGCGGAGCCTGCGAGCCTGAATGTCCGGTCAATGCTATTTCAGTTGGAGATGACACCTATATCATCAACGAAGCGGTCTGTGTTGACTGTGTCGGCCATCATGATGCTCCGGCATGCGTCGCAATATGCCCGTCAGAGAGCATTATTAAAGCTTGATATAAAGCCTGTTTCAATTCTCTCCCCGACGGGTAGAGAATTGAACAAGCTCTCTTCAGCACTTCGTTCCAAAGTCAATTTATTCTTGCAACACCGGATAGTCCGTATATCCCTTGGGCCCGGGAGTATACAACGTCTCCATATCGGGTGTGTTCAGGGCGGCTCCGGTTTTCAATCGTTGAACAAGGTCAGGATTGGCAAGAAAACCCATACCAAAAGCAATAAGATCACCTTTCCCCGCAGCCAGATCGCTTTCGGCTCGACTGGCATCGTAACCTCCAGAAAGAATCAAGGTACCCTTGAAGGTATTGCGGAAGGTCGCCTTTATGCTGTCGTGCACGATCGGCGCCCCCATTGCAGAGTGATCCACGATGTGAATATACGCCGGAGCTGCAAGATTGAGCTGCTGGACCAGCCAGGTGTAATCATACGCCATATCGTCGTACAGCGGCACGTCATTGAAGACGCCGAATGGAGAAAGCCGGATGCCGACCTTCTCTCTGCCAATCGCCGCATTAACCGCGTTGACCACTTCAAGCACAAAACGCGCACGGTTTTCTATCGTACCCCCATAACTGTCCGTGCGAAGGTTCGAATTCGGACGAATGAACTGTTCAAGCAGATAGCCGTTTGCGCCGTGCAGCTCAATGCCGTCAAACCCTGCTGCAACGGCATTTTTAGCGCCCTGAGCATATTCGGAAACAGTAGATTTGATATCCTCAAGGGTCATCGCCTCAGGAACCGGAAAAGGCTTCATGCCACCGGCGTCTGTATACATTTCACCGGTAGCCGCAACGGCTGAAGGCGCAATGACGCGAGCGCCGGCAGGCATATTCAGAGGATGAGAAATTCGCCCGCTGTGCATGATCTGCAGAAATATCTTTGCACCCTTCTTGTGCACCGCTTCGGTAGTGGCTTTCCATCCCTCAACCTGGGCCTGGGAGAAGATGCCCGGTATGCGCGCGTAGCCCAAACCATTCGGCGAAGGAGATGCCCCCTCCGTAATGATGAGCCCGGCCGTTCCGCGTTGTGCGTAATAGTCAGCCATGAGCGCATTGGGAATATTGTGGATGGCACGGCTGCGCGTCATCGGCGCCATGACCATGCGGTTCTGTAACACGAGCGAGCCAAGAGTAGTCGGGGTATAAAGTAAAGACATGGTAAAATCCTTTAAAAATGTTTGTTTCAACGAAAAGTCACTGCTGTTACGTTAGTTGCCCTTCAGAGGGGGGCGAAGCACAAGATACTCCTTTTCTGCCGAGCTGAAGCACGGCGCTCCCTGCGTCTGCATGGAAAGATAACAATATCTTCAGTATTTATTACTTCAGCATCCGCCCCACATAACTCCCTCCGTCCTCCTCCTGAAACAGGATATTGCGTCGCTGCATCTCCGGCTTCGCAATGTTCCACTGGAGGCTCATTGCTGCGGATGAGGTGTTTGAGACAATAAAGGATTCAAGACTCACCTCTGGATCGCCGAGGCGGTGCTCTATCTCTTTGATGGTTTCGTAAAACTGAATCTTGGGGTCGTTTGCTGCAAGGTTGCGAATACCTTTGGGGTCGACAAAAATGATGCGCTGTTTGCCATCCTCGATGAGCCAGAGAATAAAGTCGGGGTGGAAGTTGCCTGCCTCAAAAAAGCCTACACCACGGCCCCGGCTCAGGTTGCGGAGCAAGTAGAGCTTCCTTGAGTTGAAAAAGTGGGGGTTGCCATCATGAAAACGCTTGAGGTCTTCAACGAACTGCCGCTCGCCCTTATTGAGCGGGGCCGGGCTGATATCAACAATCTTCTGATCGAGCGCAAGCAGCGGCTGGTAGAGATGATGATCGAACCAGATCGCCTTCATGCCCCGGAACTCCCAATGCTTGAAATCTCCCTTCTCGATGGAGCGCTTAAGCTCCTCAAGTTTGGCGACAATCTCCTCCTCCGACTTGTTGATCATAATCCGGTAATACCCTTCATCCGGCGACTCCTTCAGAGTAAGGAAGTTCGGATCGTCGCCCTCAAGGTCGCGATACTCCAGATGCGGCAGCTCCCACTCCCGTTTGCGGTAGATGTAGTAGCGCTCGGTGTACTTCTTCAGCAGGGAGAGGGCAATCTCCTCCCAGAGCCGCACCTTCTCGAAGCTTCTGAAATCCAGCTCCCCGGCAGGAATCAGCAGTTTGTACCAGCTCTGATCGGCCAGCAGTGCCTCAATGGCTGCGCGGGTGAGGTTCAGGTTATACCAGCCGCGCTCCGCCTTGAAGCGCTCCAGCTCAAAGGTGAGCCAGTTGAGGTCAAGAAAGGCAACATGCTTCGGCATAAGATGAGTCTCATTCGGCGTACTCTCGGCATCCCCTCCCTGCAAACCTCTTGAGCGCATTGCCTGAATCTTGGGGTACCAGTTGAGCACCACCTGATTTTTTTGCAGATACTCTTTGCTTGAATCGTCCGGTTTGGCAACGGTCGGAACCGGGCCAAGCTTGCGGAAAGCATCAACAACATCGGTGCTCGTCCCGTTAATGCTCCTTTTGAGACGAACCATCCTGAGCTTCGGCATCCCGAGGTTTTTGATCACCGGCAGCAAAAACTCGATGCGATCATCGTTGGTGGGCAGCCCCTCCTCCTCAAGAAAATCGCGGAACTGCGCCATATAGTCGGCATGAATACCAAAAATACCGAGTGTCTCCAAAAGAGCGATGTGCTTTGGCCGTTCAACCCCCTCCGGCAACGGCGCCTTATTGCTGCGCTTCAGGCTCCGCCCGTACCCCTTCAGACGCACCCCGCGCCCGAAGAGCTGGATAATCTGCGACCCCTCCCCTTTGCCGACATTCATCAACCCCATTGTCGAAACACGCCAACTGCTCCACCCTTCAGAAAATTTCTTTGAGCCAATCAGCAGATTCACCGGCGAATGCGGCCTGTTGATTTCATAAAAGAGAGAACCACTGAATTCACGCTCGCTGGTGGCAATACCATGTTCCTCACAAAGCTTCAGCAGTTTGGCATCTTCGCCGACATTGATGACACCAAAGGGCTCATGTTCAGCGCCCAGACGCAATGCCAGCTCGCCGGTAGCCCCCTTCAGGTTTTCCAGAGAGAGATGGCCACCGCCCGGCGCATTGAAAAGGGTCGAAAGTGTCTCATCAAACACCTGCGCCGGGGTGAGCCCGCAGGTATTGAGATAGACAAAGCGCCCGGCAAAGAGATTTTTCCCCGTTGCCGTCTCAATACCCTGATGCAGCACACGCTCAATCCGCTGCATGGAGCCCGCACGATCGGCCACATATCGGGCAAGAAAGCAGAGAATCTCCACAATATCGGTAGCATCCCGCGTGGGCAGCGATGCCGTCACACTGCCGCCGACAAATATCCACAACGGCTTTTCGATGTTGAAGGGGCGAAAGGCCGCCTCATGCTCACGAAAGAGCCGCTGTTGCTGGAAAAATGAGAGCAGGCAAGCCACCATGTAGAGTTCAAGATGGTTCCGCTGCGTCTCCTCATCAAGATTGAGAATCTGATAATCCTTCCCAAACCCGTCGCCGTAAAAGTAACGGTACGAGTAGTCAAACAGCGTGCTTCTGGCATAGAGCGCAATGAGATCAGGCTTCCCTTTCACCGCCTGCCCAAAGGTTGCCGAGTACTCAAAAGAGAACCCCTTTTCACAGAGCGCATTGCGAGCCTTCATCCACGCCCCCTCCTCCCCGCTGCTGGTGCCACGATGCCCCTCATCCACCAGCACCAGGTTGTTGGCCTCAAACGAATCAAGGGCGATAGTCTTCTCCCCCGTCTCCTCACGAAGCCTGGTCACCTCAAGAATTTCAACCGCATGGCTTGAAAAGAGGCCTCGTCCATCCTTGCTGAAAAGCTCCGCATCCATGCCAGCCGTCTCAAACTCCCGCAAATGCTGCTGCGACAACCCCTCATTCGGCGTCAGCAGCAGAATACGGTTCAGCTCCAGACGGTGACCATTCTGCGTTTTGAGATAATGGTGATATTGCAGAATATTGACGTGCATCAAGAGCGTCTTGCCACTGCCGGTAGCGCTCCAGCAGGCCAGCTTGTTGAGCTGCGGCCATGCCTCAAGAGTTGCGTCAAACGAGGTAATCCGGTCAGCATCCGACTTGTCGCTGTTGTAAAGGAACACCTGCGCATTCAACGCCATGAGCAGCGCTTTGGGGTCATGAAAATAACGGTCAAGATAGATTTCAGTGAAGAGCAGGGTGAGATACTGAAAATACTTCCAGACAATCGGCTCCTCGCCACGCGTGATACGCCGCTCGTTCAGCCGCTGCGTATGGCGAACAATATTCTGGTCGTACTCCAGCAACAATTCAGCCGTAAGCTCATTTACATCAAGATGCTGCGCGGTCAACGCATGGTGAAAATGGTGGACATTATGCTCATCAAGCCCCTCCTGCGTTTCGTTGCGCAACTGATCGGCCAACTCCTCAAACCGCTTCACCCCAAAAAGCGAAAGCAGCCACTGATTGACCACAAGCTTCCGGGCAAAAGGCACCTGCGGCTTACTGGCCAAGCGCTTTTTTGGAGTAGCGCCCTTTGCTGCTCCAGCTCGGGCCATCAGTTGCCCTCCTTTGCTTCAAACATGATGCGGTGAAAATCCTCTTCGATGAGGCGCACTTTCCAGAGGTCGCCGGGCTGCTTGAGGTTTTCGAGATTGTTGCCGCCGTTAACGTAGATGAGGGCAAACTCGCTCTCCCTGGCTGCATAGCCCTGCAGGGTGAACCACTCGTCGAGCACAAGGTTATCCTGCTCCGGTTCACCAGTGAGTTTGCGCCAGATAATGAGCGCTTTGCGGCCATCGGGCACAGTGCCTGTGACGGTGCGGAACCAGTACGGAGCATCGGCCTCCGGCTTGAGGGGGCCATGCAGGCGCAGACGCTTTTCGCTGTCGCGCTCGAACAAGGCGCTGAAGCTTTGCGGGGCGGCAATCTTGCGAACAGTGAGGCCGACAAGCCAGTTGAAGCTCTCAAGGAGATCGATATTCACCTCGCTGCTCTCATCCGAACCGGGGCGCTTCACCTTGAGCTTGTAGGCCGTTGGGTCGGTGAATGCCTGCACATTGAGCAGCGACTGACTGCTGCGTGTCTCAACGTCAAGCATGTAACGGAGGATATACTGCTCCTTGAGGCTCTCCGCCCCCTGAGCTTCTGGAGAGTCAAGGGTGAGTTGCTGATGGCTGGTACGGCGCGGCTCAAGGTTGTTGAGGGCATCTTCGTAGGATTCAAGTTTCAGCACCTTGAAGGCGTGCGAGAGGCCTGTCTGCGGAGCGGTGGCTTTGCCATCTTTCCAGTCGGAGGAGTAGACAACTTTCTGGATGCGGGGTTTCAGGACGGTGTCGAAGTAATCGCCTTGCTCGACGAGGATGTATTTGCGTTTGCCCTGATCCTGGCGGTTGAGGGAGATGACGGCGTGAGCGGTTGTGCCGGAGCCTGCGAAGTAGTCGAGAGTAATATCATTGTTGACAGTGCCTTGTCCGACAAATGTCTTAATTAATTCTGAAGATTTTGGGAACATAAAAGGCTTTTCACCAAAAAAGGCGGAAAATTCTCTTGTCGCGATAGAGTTTAGTGGGGCATAACCAACAGCAACTTTTTCAGAAGTAACAACATTGTTTTGAAGCCATGACGAAATTGGAGAAAACTCTGATTTTCGTTCCCATAAAAATTTTTTCAGCTTTGGCTTTTGGTGAAATGAATCAGGAAAAATGACTTTTGGAAGATGACGACCATCAACATTTCGTTGAATCATCTCTTCCATTTTTCGTTTTTCGTATGACCAAACCCTTGTTTCACTGCATTTAAAAATATTACCTGTTGCCGGATCAATTAAATCGTAATACAAAGAAGGGCGCTCGTCAATAGTTTTGTTGCACGTTAAATCTTGTGTTGTCCAAGGACCATCCGGATCATTATCAGGATTTGAAAATTTTGAATCATCCTTTTGTAGCCCACGATATTTTCCTGACTGACTTTTTGCAGCGGTAACAACATATTCATGCTCTATAGCTAATCCCGAACCTTGACCCGCAGACATGTCTCCACCAGAACGTTTTTTCCAAACAAACTCACCAAGTAAAGAATCTTGCCCTATTAATTTTTTAACTAAAAATCTAAGATTGGTGATCTCGGATTCATCAATGCTGATAAAAATCAATCCATCAAGAGATACAAGAGATAAACTATACTCCAGTCTATCGCAAAGCATTGATAACCAACTGGAATGCTGGTAACTATCCTTGTAAGGAAACCCGTCTCCCCCTGTGTTATACGGCGGATCAATATAAACACACTTCACCTGCTCCCGATACCTCGCCTGCAGCAGATTCAATCCATGAAAATTATCCCCATGAATCAGCAACCCGTCAAGGGTTTCATCCAGATTTTCAACGGTTGAGAGTAATCTGCGCTTGAACGCCTCGTCAAAAAGCGCAGTATCGACCATCAAAAAGGGATGCGCCTCAAGGTAGCCAACGCTGCCGACTTCAGCCTGACTGAAGAGGTCGGGCTGGTCAACATTGGCCGTCTCAAGCATCCCGAGCGTTCGCCACTGCTCCCACTGCTTCGGGTTGGCGGCAATCTCCCCATAAAACTCCGCCGGTATGCGGTCGAGCGTCATGCAGTAGCGGGTCTCGACCACAAACTTTTTCTTCAGCCAGAGCCTCTTCTGGAAATTCTCCAGTTGGGCAAGAAAATCGATGATCTTGCCTGCGATTTTGCGGATCACCTTGATCTTCGAGAGGTACTGCTCAACACGGGGAGCGCTCTCGTTTTCGATATCGTCGAGGTGCATCACCTCGTTCTTGATGAAAAAGTCAAGCTCGCGGCGCAAGAATCCACCAAGATCTTTGTGAATGAAGTAGTCGAAGGTGTTGCGTGCGGTGTAGCGATCGAGATGGAGGCGCAGGCGCGTGCCGGAAGAGCTGCCATCACTCCTGACGTTCGGCTTGCCAAGCTCGGTGATCCACGCTTTCAGTGAAGCATCGTCCATTGCCGCAATGACCTCTTCTGCCGCTGCATTCAGCTCCTTCTGCTTTGCCGTATCGGGCTGATAGGTGAAGCGGATCATGAGTTCGCCATCCTCAAGGGTGACGGGATTCTCTTCGGCAAGTTTGAAGCGCCTCTCCTTGCCTTCGGAGGCTTTTACGTTGCCATGCTCGCCCTCGGCCACATCCGCCAGCCGGAAGTGTACGCACATGGGCTTCTCCTCCAGGTCGGGGCGCAAACGGAAGGCGTAATCGCGCAGGTACTCGCTGGTTTTGATGTAGTACTGATCCTTGTTGGCCCAGTGGAGCATCACCTCTTCGCCTTCGTAAGGAATGGCGTACACACCCGGCTTATAGACACGTTTGGCAAGGAAGTCGCCCTCGGAGTAGTAGCGACGGAAAAAGCTGAACAGGTGGTCGTACACCTCGCTCTCAAGCCGCCCCACATCCACGCCGTCGTTTTTGAGCTGCTCGCGCAACGCCTGCACCTTTGGCGATTGCTCAGGCTCCATGCCCGCCGCCTCCACGCCAGCGATGACTTTGTTCAGCTCCCGCTCCATCTCAGCCTTGTCGGCGCTCCTGAACTGGCCGAATGCCGCCGTCACCTGCGGCAGCAGCTCCTTGTCGAGAAACTGCGTCACCTCCGCGCTTTTGGCGTGCATGATGCGGTAGAGACCAAAATCGAGGTCAGGCTGGTCGAGCTGAAACAGCTCAATCAACAGGGTCTTCAGCTTGTCGTAGTTCCGGGTCATAAGATAGTTTCTTCTTTGTTCTCCCCTGTTGGGAGATTATTCTGCTGCGCTTCAGGTCAAAAAAAATTTTCCTGTCTCTCCATGTTGGTTTTGCCTTGTCGAGTAAGCTTTCTTTTTCAGGGTTCCAGATATCAGAGGATCAGATTTTCAGGAAGAGTGACTGGAACGAATCACTCGAAAACCAACACTGCTGACGACCCTGCCGTCCGGATAGACGTAGTAGAGCCGGGAGGAGCAGCGCAGAGCATCAGTATTATCGCTATAATACGCTCCACCTCGCAACGCACGGGGGGCACTGAAACCATAGAGACGTTTGTTCTCTATACTCCAAAGAATTGTGAAAATCACCGAAAAAGCCATCGAACGCAACCCGAAACCATAGTTATTCTCCATCCACTCCCACACATTACCGGCCATGTCGTACAACCCTTCCGGAGTTACACCTTCAGGATAACGGCCAACCGCTGTTGTAACCCCTTCGTTTTTCCCGTAATTGGCTCGGGTTGATGATGGCGCCTCTTCACCCCAGGGATAGCATCTGCTCTCTTTACCACCTGCGGCATATTCCCACTCCACCTCCGTTGGCAAGCGATAGAGGCCAGCGTTTCCGCCATTGCTTTCAAGCAGCGAGAGCCAGAGGCAGTAGGCACGCGCTGCATACCAGCTTATGCCAATCACCGGCTGTTCATCCCCGTTAAATTTTCTGTCGTCATCAAAATAGGAACGAAAGAGCTTTGCCAGATTATCTTTGCCTTTCAGATAACGGCGAAATCCCCCGGCACCTTGCGCCATGATGCTCAACTGCTCTTTATAGCGTTCAAGTGGCAGAATAGTGGCAAAGTGAGCCTCATTTCCCTCAAGGTAAGCAATAAAGCGACGGTAAAGCTGGTTGGTCACGGTGTATCGGGCAACGTGGAAGTCTGGCACCGTCCGTTGCTTTTTCTTGACTGAGTAGACAAACGAACCGCCTTCGATCAAGACATAAGGTGCGCCTTGCCTATCGACCACACCTGTTACCGTAAAGTCAGCGGCACGGCGGCGAATGTCGTCGCCTTTGGCATGATTCTGCTCAATAAACTGCCGCACAACATCTCCTGCTGCCTGATGCCTGCTTATTTGCAAACATTTCAACAAATAACGCTGCTGGTTTGCGGTTGTCGCCGGGTGAAGCAGTTTGGCATAGAGAGCTCCAGGCTCTTCCTTCGGCCTTTCCTGCATAATACGTTCCAGCAAATCCTGCTGCTCCTGCGAAAAATCCACGCTGACCGGAGAGTCAAACAGTTGCCCCAGAAACGCATTGAAGGTAACAGCACTCGCCTTCGCTGCAAAAAAGCAGATCGGCTCTTTCCACCAGGCTTCACCAAAATGTGCGGCCAGCTCACTGAGATACTTCCTCTCTACATTTATCTCCCTGTCGAGAGGATCCACCTGGAGAAGCTCAATATTTTTTACAAGCTGAACCGCCGCCATATACTCGCGGAATGATTTATGGCGGAACAGATACTCCTTTTCGCCATACTCCACCAGCAACCCTGCCCGATCGACAAGGTTTTGGCAAAATATCGCTGGCGTTGGGGTATCAGAATGCTTGATCAATTCAGCCTGCAACCGCTGATGCATTGTCTCTCTCTCCACTTCATCCTTCTCCAGCTCTTCCTGCATCCAGAGCGACACCGGCATCAGGACATCAAGCGCCTGATCAGCGGCAAGCAAAGGGATGTTCCCTATTTGTCTCTCCCTTTCATCAAGAATGTAGTTCAATGCTTTTCCGTACAACTCCACACGACTGGATGGCAGATCCTCCTTGTTTTTCCAGAGCATGGCCATAATCTGCAACAAAAGGGGAATACCGGCCAGCGACTGCAAACTTTTATATTCTTCGGCTTTTAAAACGGTGATGATTCCCTCTGCTTTGGTTGCCGCTTTTTCTTTCTGACTCTTTTGCCATGCCGCTGTTTTATCGGCAAAAGGAGCTTCAGCTTCAAGAAATGCTGCTTCAAACCAGCGATGTAAAAAAATGTTCTGCTGATAAGGCGTAAAATCCATGATGTCAACCCGTTCTGGTTCAGGCTCAAGCTTAATCTTGTCAACCTTTCTGAGCCCTGAAGGTCTTGAGGTAATAACAAAATATGCCTTTGGAAAGCTGATCACGGCGTTGTCAATCCAGCCACACACCCTTATTCGCTCCGCAATGTCACTGATTTCATCAAGTCCATCAAGCAAAACAAGGGTTGTGGTTGAATGAAGCCAATCGGAAAAAACATCCTCCCCGATAGCGTGAGAATGCCTTTCAGAAAAGGCCCAGAGATTTGCAGGAAGCAATGCGAACTTTTCTCCACTCTTCGTCAGCTCACGTAGCGGCAGATAAAAGAGCAACTTTGGTACGCGAAAGCCTCGCCGTTCAAGAGGCTTTGTGTCGAGGCATAACAAAGCATAATAGTAGAGGAGCGTTGTCTTTCCTGAACCGGGTTCACCAACAACAAGCAGCTTTCTGTACTTTTTTTTGAAGGCAATTCGCAGAACCTCTTCTGGAGAGCGGATGCCATCGTTTCTCTGATTGTTATAGCTACTGCCCGGCATGAAACGTGTTTCATTTCGCAAGGTGTCGGAGAGACGCAACGGAACAAAAGTATCGGCAAGAGTCACGGAAACACTGTCAAAGGCAGTTGTTGAGAGTGATTGCTTTTGAATTTGCTCTCTGAGAGTCGCCTTGTGACGTTCTGCAAAGCCTTCAAGCTGCTTCTTTCTTGCAAATTTTGTGCTCAGAATCGGGTAAATCCATTTAAAAAAAGCCCATATCGCGGTAATTAGGGCAATAACTACGGTGGCAATCACACCAATCAGCGTGATAATATTTCCAGTATCCAAGCGTACACCAAAGATTTGAATAATCGCATCAGTGTTTCCTTTGACCGTCAAACCATCCTCCTTCAACACTCCCTTGCCATCCGCTTTTTCGGGATTTGCTGTTTTTGTGGCGGCGACAGACGTAACATTCGACGGCTTTGCACTCTCACCTTTTGCCACAACAATACCGCCAGCGCCTGCCAAAATAACAAGGACAAGCAAGAGCGCTCTGCTTATGCGGCTAATGCACTTCACTGATTCCGAAACAGTCGAGCAAGAAAAAGCCATAGCACCGGTGTTGTGGATGACAAGGTGAAAAAATGCGTAAGTGAATATAGGATAATCGGTCGCGAATAGAAACAGAAGAGAGGATCTCCTGCAACGATAATTGTCGCTTGGATATTCGGAGGGAAAAACTTACAACCTCTGCACAACTGCCTTCGGCAAATCAATACAACGTGAGATCGTTTCGATGTCAACACCTGCATCTTTCAGCTTTTTTGCATCTTCAAGCGCCTTTTGCTGAATTCCCTGAACGATGCCTTCAGCCTTCCCCTCAACCTTGCCCTCAGCTTTACCCTCATCATAAGCGGTATCGACGACATTCTTCAGGTCTCGATAAATTTTGAGGCTCTCTTCATAGGCCGCCGCCTCCACACTCGAATACCGGGCAATTTCAGCCAGTTCAAAGACTTTGCTGAAAACCTTCTCCTGAAGACGGGCTGGGCGGTCGGTCAGTTCGGGAAGATGGCGAAGCAAAAAGCACCATTTATCGAAGTCGCTGACAAGATCCTCAATCGTTTTCGTGAACTTGGGAAGTTCAAGGTAAATAAAGGTCAATTTCTCGGAAAAGACTGCGCCCGTTGAACGATCAACCAGCTTTACTTCATGGTGGACGACCTCGTTATCGGCTTTATCTTCATCAAAAACAAAATCAAGAATACCTACCATGTAGACCGACTTCAGGCAGAAATTCCATGATCCGCTTTGAGCCTGCTGTTGAATGGGAAACGTAGCATAGAAAATTGAGCGGTCTTTGAAGTAGTTCTGCTTTGCACGCTGCATCTCTACAATAAATTTTTCACCCTTTTCATTTTCACAGTAAAGGTCAAAAATTGCCCGCCGGTCGTATTCACTACGCCCAACCTGCTCATTTGGCAAAAATGAAAGGTCTGAAACGACTCCTGCCTCGACAGGCAGTAACGTATTCAAAAACGCTATCAGAAGGTCTTTGTTTACCTCAGAACCAAAGATTTTCTTGAAACCAAAATCAGTGAAGGGGTTTATGTAGCGATCTTTTAACAGCATCTTGTCATCACTTGTTGAACTGAATATGCAATGAATTCCTTATTTGCTGTAATATAGGAAGTCAGAGGTGTTAAGCAATGAGCCTCGACACGATGTTGAAGTGTATTTTTTTTGTAATGAATAACCACTCAATATTCTTCCCGAAATCAACCGCAACAAATTGCGGGTATCGGCCTGACGCGCATGGCCAACCCACCCTGAAAGAATCTGCCTGATGTTGTCAGGCTTTGCAATCAGGGCGCACTGAATCCGTCTCTTCGCCCTGCGAACATTATCGGCAGGGAGCAGCCGATGTGACTGAAAGACCTTCTGGCCAAGAAAACACTTCCCTTCTTTCGAGGGATAAAGCTCTGTTCTCTGCGGGTTGAGTATCAAGCGGTACTGCTCCAGAAACTGATCGATGGCTTTTTTCCACTCCCACAAATCCTGCTTGCTGTCAGAAAACAAGACACCGTCATCAACATATCGCACGTAGCCTTTGCAGTGTAACACCTCTTTGACATAGTGGTCAAGAAAGCTGAGGTAGTAGTTGGCAAACCACTGGCTGGTAAGATTTCCAATTGGCAGACCTCGTCTTCTTTCATGCGGGGTAAAGAGGGTATCGCCGGGGAAATAGTGAAGATGCTCAACTTGCGGATTGCTGTTGTCGATGATGGTTTCAATCAGCCAGAGGGTATCGGCGCAGGCAATTTTACGCCGGAGCAGTGATTTGAGAATCTCATGGTCTATGGAGGGAAAGTATTTTCGGATATCGCATTTCAACACGAAGGCGTACTTTTTCAGGTAGTGCTGGTAACGCTCAATTGCCTTGTGTGTCCCTTTGCCGGTTCTGTTGGCGTAAGTATCGAAGATAAAGCTCCGCTCCAGAATGGGGCCGACGACAGCGATAAGTGCATGATGCACCACACGATCCCGAAATGGGGCGGCGCTGATCTGGCGGGGTTTTGACTTATAAATGCTGAAGCTCTTGTAGGTGCCAGGCTTATAGTTTTTGTTGCGCAGCTCCGAAATAATCTGCCAGAGGTTTTCCTCAAAATGGTTATAAAACTTCAGCACAGACTGCTGTTCCTGCTTCCCTTTCGCTGCCTTTTGAGCTGCCGAAAGCACGTTTTCAAAAGCAACGATACTCTCAAAAAGGTTTTTGCTGGTTTTCATGGCGTTGGCAAAAAAAACAGGCCCCTCTTTCAATTGCTTACTCAAGCGACCTGTTTTGTCTGTTCTGTTTGTGCCCGCCCCACCACTGGGTGGCGACGTGCCTCAGGAGAAAGAGCCCGATGTCATGCCCAAAAACTGTCCAGTCTTCCTTGAAAGAGCGGCATCAGGATGGGCTTTTCACTCATAAAAGGGCATGATTGGAACGAATCACTCGAAAACCAACATTGTTGTTGTTCCTGTTGTCCGGATTGTTGTTGTTCCGGGAGGAGCAGCGCAGAGCATCAGCTTTGTTGTTTTACAAACTCCCGCATATCGAACGGGGAGATCATTGTATCGGCCCTTATCCGCAGGAAAGTTATCATTTCTCGACCGATTGTTCAACCTTTTTTATCCAGCCACCAAGCATTTTCCCCAACTCGGCAATCTGCTGGCTCCCAAATTCATAGGAGGCAAGATTGATGAATTTCATCTCAAAACTCATGCGGAAAAGGAGCCGCAACCGGGTCAGCACCTCATCAGCCTCATGCAAACCCTGAAGCTTGCTGCTGCGCATGTTGGCCACCGCAACGAGTTCGGTAAATTCGAGTACGCTGTTTTCGAGCCGCACCGCAATGCTGAAGCGAAAGCTCTTCGGGAACTTCCCCGTGTGATGCAGCAGCCATTTCGAAAAATCGAAGGCCTTTTTGACGATCAGCATTTCGTGATTTGGCATTGCGGGACAGTTGTCAGTTGTCAGTTGTCAGTTGTCAGTTGTCAGATGTCAGTTGTCAGTTGTCAGTTGTCAGTTGTCAGTTGTCAGTTGTCAGTTCAAAAAAAAATTTCTTGCCTCTCCATGTTGGTTCTGCCTTGTCGTGTGAGCTTTCTTTTTCAGATTTCCAGATATCAGGGGATCAGATTTTCAGGAAGAAAAAGACTGGAACGAATCACTCGAAAACCAACA
>CAIYWF010000078.1 GCA_903929845.1 uncultured Chlorobiaceae bacterium
ATTCCTTATAAAACAAATGCTTTGACGTAATTTACATGGGTACAAAACACACAAAATCGCTGTATTTTATCACAAATCAATAGATTATGTGGTTTTTGGCTGGGGAACTTCGGTTTAAACTGTTCATCACCCTGAAGAAGCGTCGCAGCTTTTGCTCCATCCATATTCTTCAGGGCATCGACAAGTTGTTCCACTTCGAGACAAACCATCTTGTGCATCTCCATCAGATCGTGTTTACCCTCTTCACTCAAATCGTTTTTCAACGCCCGTTTTTTTTCAGCAAGTTTTTCTTCAAGAATCCCAATAAAATCACCAATCGATTCAAGGGTTTTGACGATGTTCATGAGAGCAATCACCTCCTGTGACTCCTGTTCATTAAGCTCACTTCGGCTTATTTTAATGAGGTATGCCGAGATACGGGTTTGAAGATAATCAAGCTTCTCCTCTCGTATGCGAATACCTTTGCTGAAGGAAAGTTTAGGGAAAACCTCATCTTTGCCGGAATCGCTGCTTAATTGCAATAAGAGGGGTTGAGAGAGCTGAATCTTTGAGATACCATACGGCGGGAAGCAACCTTATTTCCTCAGGATCATCAGGGCATAGTCGTGCAAGCGAAAAGCCACAAGCTGGGCCATGGCTGTAGTACCTATTTCAGCCCCAAGAATAACTGTGCTGGTCATGAGACGAGCCTGCACCAGCCCCACAAGGAGAGCGATAATGGTGCTGCTGCTCTGGACAATCATGGTCGCAAAAGCTCCGCCAAGCATCCCGTAGAAACGGTTGTCAGTTATCTTTGATATGAGCCTTCCAACCCGAGCACCCGATGCCTTTTTCAGACCAATGCTCATAATCCTGATGCCGTACAGAAAAAGGGCCAAGCCGCCAATAAAAGCAAATATCAAAGCAGAATATTTTGTTGGGCGATACTCATTTTACCGTTGACATGGAAGTGTCGTCGGAGTATCCTCTCCTTGAGCATTCGGCATGCACGACTGCATCATCTTCTGCATATCGGTCATCATCCCATTCATTTCTCCCATTTTTTTATCCATCTGCATCATCATCTCTTTTTTCACGACCGGTTTCTCTCCATTAATCATCTTTTGCTGCATTTTCATCATATCCAGCATCGACTGCATCATATCCATCATTGGACAGATCATACGCATTGCGCCAGCCTGAGGCGACATGCCTTTCATATCAGTCATCTCGTCTCTCTGTTCTGCGTGTACAACTGAACCAAACACAATCAAACCCGCCAAAACAATTACTATTCTTTTCATTTTCAGCAGCATTAACATTATTGTAATTTCTGACTTTTTTACTCATTACATCTACTTTTAAAAAGTACACAATTCAACAGGAATCAAACAACAACAAAGAAAGGAACGCACAACATCTTTTTTTTGAATTCTTTAAACATCAGCCTTACTTTAGCCTCAATCTTGAACCATATTATGCCCAAAGCTACTGTTGCCGCTATCATTACTCCTGGTGATGACAAACCCGATGTCATTCTGTTGACAAAACGGAATGTTCGCCCTTTTCAGGGATACTGGTGCCTGCCGGGTGGCCATATTGATGACTATGAGACTGCCGAAAAGGCTGTTGTCAGAGAAGTCATGGAAGAAACTGGCCTTCACTTTATCTCTCCTGTTTTTCTTTATTATTTCAACGAAGTCTTTCCGCAACATCAATTTCATGCTATTGCACTTGCATTTTATGGAACTGGAAGAGGCAATGCCGAGTTGATGCCTGACGAGGTAGAAGAGATTGCCTGGTTCTCCCTGGATGAAGCCCTTTCCATGCCACTTGCTTTCAATCACTTGCAGATACTTCAACGATATGCACAACATCTTGCGCTGTAAAACGCTCGGTCCACTGTTGTTCTTTGTACTTCTTCTTCTGGCATCAGGATGTACTCAACAACAACTCAAGAACACAAAAAAAGCCACAGCAAAATCGCGGATTGTAAGCCTTGCCCCGAGCCTGACAGAGATGATTTTTGCCATCGGGGCAGGTGATCAGCTTGTAGGCAGAACCAGCGCCTGCGACTGGCCTGCGGCTGCAGTGCGTGTGCCGGTTATCGGAGCATTCGGACGACCTTCCCTTGAACTGCTTGCCTCTATCCACCCTGACCTGGTCATCGATGTTGATCTGGCTGATGAAGAGATGGGCAAAAAAATATTGGCACTTGGAATTCAGCGAGAAACCGTCTCCTGCAAATCCCCAGACGATATCCCTGCGGTCCTTAAAAAACTCGGAAAGCTGACTGGCCACACCAGAGAAGCAGATAGCCTAGCCTTTTCAATAAGCAACGGTCTTGCGACCTTCAAACAAAAAGCACAGAATCTTAAAAAGAAAAAAACCGTCTATCTTGAAATCTGGAACGACCCGTTCTGGACAGGGGGAAAAGGTAGCTATACGTCGGCACTGATAGCGTACGCTGGCGGCCTGAATATTGGTGACGTGGTGCAAAAAGATTATTTCGAGATCTCGCAGGAGTGGGTTATCAAGAAAAACCCTGATGTCATTGCCTGCATGTACATGGCGAAAGAGTCCACTGCCGCTGATAACGTTATCAACCGGCCCGGCTGGGGTTCTATTAAAGCCGTGAAAAACCATCAGGTATACGACCGGTTCGACAATAGTCTCTTTTTGCGGCCCGGCCCGAGGGTACTCCAGGGAATTGCCCAGTTATACCGAACGATTTATCCAGAGGAAAAACCTGCGCCCTGATTTTTGTCCTCTTTGAAAGAGCCTAAAATTGCCTCTACCCTTTTTCGTCTGTAGTTAAAAACTTCTTCAAGGCGCCGACTGACGATCAAGGTATTGACAAGCTCTCCAAAAAAATCCATTGGAAGCCGATATTGGAGAAAATCCGTCATTTCAACACCACCATCAATCTCCCTGAAATAATGTCGATGATGCCAATCCTCATAAGGGCCCGATTTCTGACAATCTTCGAAGAATATAGGTTTTTTGACAACAGTAATTTCTGTTTCCCATCTTATCGGCAACATCATGAAGGGATACAGCGTGTAGCAGATGATCATGCCCGGATAGATTTCCTCATCCGCTATACCTCCGTTTATTCTGAACATCATCTCCGGAGGAGTAATACGGGCTAGATTAGCCGGTGACGAAAAAAAACTCCATGCTGAATCAATTGGAACGGGAATTTTCTGAACCCAGGCAAGTGTATGATTCTTTTCCATAAAGAAGTCTTTTGACCTTTTTCCGTGATCACCAGACTTAAACTTATTTATATTTACTTATGGTCCATGAATGATAGAGTGAGCCCTTAAGCCATTTTTCCGGTTTCCTTTAACTTATTAACAATAATGACGATGAGCCGTTCACAAAAGTTTACAAAACCTGTAGCGTTTTTACTAATCCTTGCCATGACAAGCCTGACGTGGGGTTGCCAGACAACGACTAATGCCGGACGAGATGCTCAAATCGGAGCAGCCGCTGGAGGTGTTCTTGGAGGTCTGATCGGCAGCCGCTCGGGCAGTTGGGCTAAAGGCGCAATTATCGGTGCTGTCATCGGAGGGGCTACTGGAGCGATTATCGGTAATTACATGGACAAGCAAGCTGCTGAAATTGACCGTAATGTAAAAGGCGCACAAGTTGAACGTGTTGGCGAAAGCATCAGAGTAATTTTTGACTCCGGTATTCTCTTTTCTACCGGCTCATCAACCATAACTGCAACCAGCAGGAATAATATCGAACAACTCGCCAGAATTCTAACCCGGTACAATGACACCAATATTGTCATCGAAGGTCATACCGACAATATCGGCAGCGAAGCCACGAACCAGTTGCTCTCCGAAAGACGTGCCGAATCAGTTGCTACGCTTCTGAAGGTCTATGGTGTTTCAGGCAGCAGGGTTTCCCCTGTGGGATATGGTGAAACACGCCCTGTTTCAAGCAACGAAACTGAAACCGGCCGCAGGCTTAACCGCCGCGTTGAGGTACTGATCTATGCAAACGAAGCACTCAAACGCCAGGCAGAATCCGGTGAGCTGAAACTTTAACTTATTTTATACGCAACATTTCTTTCTCTACAAAGCCCGAACACATTCAGTTCGGGCTTTGTAATTATTGACCTGAGAAAAATCAAAAATTGTTTACCTTTCCATCCACACTTGCAGGCCCTTCATGGCTTCTTGTGCCGACAGAGTACTACAATGGAAAACAAAACGTGCGTACCATGATGTATTTTAAAACTGCCGAAGAGGTTCTTTTTCAATGGGTTTCAAGAGTCTGCAGCGGAAATGCCGACGATATTACAGCTCTTTACAATGAATCTGCAGTCCTTATCCCCACATTTTCACCCCATACCGTCACATCTCTTGAGGGCATCAGAAACTACTTCGGGCAGCTTGCATCAAGAGACGGACTTGGAGTGCGCCTGCATAACAAGGCACTCAGAAAGCATTCTCAATGCGAAACGCTGCATACCCTGAGCGGCATATATTCTTTTGAATTTGAGGTCGACCAGGTACTGCTCTCCTTCCCTTCACGCTTTACTTTTGTGATGGACATTTCACTTTCGACACCCATTCTGCACCACCACTCTTCTCAGGTTCCGAGAAATCTCTCATAACCTCTTCTTCCTGCTCCCGGCACAATTACCGAACCATTCATACTCTGTTGTGTCGGGAAAGCACAAAACTCCTCTTTAAACACTCTAACTATTTCATAGCAGCCTGTCGGACTAACAACAGAGAAGCTGGACGCAAAAAAGTCCTCGGTCATCCTTTTTACGTTTATTTTTGCCACAGAAAACCATATCAAGCGCATAGTACACCAAAAAAGTCCCAATTGGCTGCCTTGTACTCCTGATTTTGCTTTACAAGCGG
>CAIYWF010000079.1 GCA_903929845.1 uncultured Chlorobiaceae bacterium
AAATTCAGGAAAACGCAGCTTGGGCAGGGTTTCGCCTTCTGCCGGGAAAAGCTGTTGCATCAGCCCTTTTTTATGGGTCTTGAGCGTGTTGAGCTTTTGCGTTTGGGCGGTGATCAGTTCGTCTATGGATGAAAGGCAGTCAGCGATTTGTTGTTGTTCGAGAGGAGAAGGGAAACTGACTTCAAATTTTTCCAAGTCGCCTTTTGAAAATCCTTTAATTGATGTGCCTTGGCCTAAGGATATCAGTGCTGATTTATTTGCAATAAAAAAATATCCAAGAAAATAGTTGTAAATCTTCTTAGGCAGGAAGTTCGTAAAGTCTTGGCTCGTACATACATCTTTATCATTTACAGCCAACTTTCCAGTGCCAACCCTTGAAACAAATAAAACACTACCCTTTGGAACTATTTTGGTTGCAGATTCCGATATTGATTTCTCGTTGATAAATCTCGTGACTGAAATGGTATAGATATCGTCTTCGTAAATATCTGAACTTGAAATCCAAGGTATATCCCCCTGCCAATATTCAGTTACAGATTTATCTGGTGTTCCACCCCCACTTAGCTTACCAAGCTCGCCTAATTTCTTAACTGCCCAATCATCCCGAAACTCCGGAAACCGCAGCCTGGGCTTCAATTCGCATTTTATTGTTTGTGTCATAGTCACGGCCTCTTCTTTATTGCTCATACGCCTCCAACCCCGATATTTCGCGCCCTTGGGCAAGTTTGTGCAGCAGCGGAATCAGCTCTTCCATCAGGGCCAGCTCTTTTTGCCTTCTCTGTTTCCAGTTGAGCCCAAGCGGGGTGAGCAAATCGGTCAGGTGTTCGCCGTCGAAGATCATTCGCTGCATGATGCCCTCCACAAAGGCTTGCAGCACGGAATTTTCCAGCCCATGCTTGTCGGCAATTTCAGCCAGTTGTTGAGCGCTCTTTTCGGCCTTGAAGGTTTCGTAGCCCTGACGGATGTCACTCTCTTTCAACCCTTCACCTGACTTCAGTGTGCTGATATAGTCGGCGATCTCTTCGCGCATCTCGATGAGGTTGGCTTCAGACTCGATCAAGCCGATGAGTTCGGTGCGGGTCATCTTCTGTTTGCCGGGTGTTTGCTGCGAGTAGTTTGCTATCAGGCCCATGATGTAGTCGTAATCAATCATGGCTGAGGCAAAGAGCACGAATTCAAAGTCGAGTTGCTGCACTTCCTGGCCGTCGCCGCCTTTGCTTTGCTGGGCTTTCAAGCGCTGTGCGGTTTCGAGATAGACGCCACGGAAGGCTTGCAACTGCTCTGTTGGGATGACCTGCTCGATGCTGGCGGTGTTTTCCGGCGTCAGGTCGGTGTACTGGTCGAGCTGGGTTTTGAGGCGCTGTACCTCCTTGAAGAGGTTGATGAACTGGCCACGTGCTGCGTCGCCCTTGAGGTTTGGCACCTCTTGAGGGGCGCATTTCAGCCCCTGGGAGTGCATGAAGTCATCCAGTTTTTTAACGGCTGTCTCCAGCTTGCCAATGACAACTGGCGCCTTGTCAACCAGCCAGATCTCTTTGGCGCCGTCGGTTTTTTCGCCGGAAAAAAGGGCGATGGCCAGGTTGACCGCTTCCTGCTGCTGGCGGAAGTCGAGAATGCTGCCGTAGGGCTTGGTGCCGTTCAGCACGCGATTGGTACGGGAGAAGGCCTGAATCAGTCCGTGGTACTTGAGGTTTTTATCTACATACAGGGTGTTCAAGAATTTCGAGTCGAAGCCGGTGAGCAGCATGTCAACCACAATCACAACGTCGATCTTTTGCGCGTGCGGCAAATCCTGATTGGGGTATTGCTGATCTTTGATGCGCTTTTGGAGATCCTGATAGTAGAGGTCGAATTCGTCGATTCGGTGGTTGGTGCCGTAGCGGGCGTTATAGTCGGCGATAATGGCTTTCAAAGCCGCTTTTTTTTCCTCCGGGGCCTCCTGATTGTCGGCCTTTTCCTGCGGCAGATCTTCCTGGAGCTGCTTGATGTCGGCCACATTCTTTTCGTTTCGATTCCCGGCATCACCAGCAGTGGCCTGTGCTGGGGGGGAAAAGACGCAGGCGATGTTCAGTGGCTGGAAGTTGCCATCTTCAACCTTTTTTTTCGCCTGAATCGTCTTGAACAGCTCGTGATAGGCAATGGCATCGTTGATGGAGACCGTGGCCAGAAGGGCGTTGAACTTGCGCCCATAGGTGGCGGTATGGTGTTTTTCAAGTATGGCTTCGACGATGGCTTTTTTGGCCAGCGTTTCACCAGGCTTGGGCGTGCTTTTGCCTTCGGGCTTGTAATAGTCTATATGGAAGCGCAGGACGTTGTTGTCTTCGATGGCATGGGTGATGGTGTAGGCGTGCAGTTGCTGCTGGAAGATCTCTTCCGTGGTTTTCCAGGAGGCCTGCTGCCCTTCAATCTGCTGACAGGTGGCGTTTTCAGGAAAGATGGGCGTGCCGGTAAAGCCGAAGAGCTGAGCCTTGGGGAAAAATTCCTTGATCGCCTTGTGGTTCTCCCCAAATTGCGAGCGGTGGCATTCGTCAAAGATGAAGACGATGCGTTTATTGCGCAACTGTTCCAGCCGCTCCTTGTAGTTGCGCTTGTTGCTGCCATCCAGGGCAAGGCCGAGCTTCTGAATGGTGGTAACGATCACCTTGTTGGCATAATCATCGGAGAGCAACCGATGAACAAGGGTTTCAGTATTGGTGTTCTCTTCGACGCACCCCTCCTGAAACTTGTTGAACTCCTCCCGCGTCTGCCGGTCGAGGTCTTTGCGGTCTACCACAAAGAGGCATTTGTCGATATCCGGGTTATCCTTGAGCAACGTGGATGCCTTGAAGGAGGTGAGTGTTTTGCCGCTGCCGGTGGTGTGCCAGACGTAGCCGTTGCCGCTGTTCTGGTGAATGCACTCGACGATAGCCTTGACAGCATATATCTGGTAAGGACGCATCATCATCAGCTTTTGCTCGCTGGCCACCAGCACCATGTAGCGGCTGATCATTTCGCCAAGGGTGCATTTGGCGAGGAACTTTTCGGCGAAGCTGTCGAGATGGGTGATCTTCTTGTTGTCCTCCCCGGCAAACTGGTAGAGCGGCAGAAAACGCTCGTCGGCGTTGAAGCTGAAGTGGTGGCTGTTGTTGTTGGCAAAGTACCAGGTATCGGTGCGGTTGCTGACGATGAAGAGTTGCATAAAGCAGAGCAGTGTTTTGCTGTAACCATTGCCGGGGTCGTTTTTGTATTCGACAATCTGCTGCATGGCCCGGCGCGGGCTTATAGCCAACGTTTTCAGCTCTATTTGTACCACCGGCACGCCGTTGATGAGGAGCAACACATCGTAGCGGTGATGGCTGTTATTGGTGTTGATGCGAAGCTGGTTGACTACCTCAAAGCTGTTTTTGCACCACTCTTTGATGTTGACCAAGGTGTAATGCAGCGTTGTGCAATTGTCGCGCTCGAAGCTGTTGCGCTCGCGCAGATGGCGAGCAGCGGCGAAGACGTCCGGGGTGACGATCTGATCCAGCAAGCGGGCAAACTCTGCATCCGTCAGATGCACTCGATTGAGCGCCTCAAACTTTTCGCGGAAGTTCTTCTCCAGTGCGTCCCTGTCGCTGATGTCCGGGCGATAGCTGTACTTGAGATCTTGCAGTTTGTCGATCAGGCCTTGTTCAATCTGTTGTTCTGTTGCCATGCGTATATCCTGAATGCTTTACCCAAATTATTACCATAAGCAACAGAAACCCCGTGAGTTTGATAGCTTATTGAGTCAAACCGTGTAATCTTTCCTGTCTCATGATGAGGAGCGGAAGGATAAATACTTGCGGAAAAACAGTGGAACAAATGCGGAACAAAATGTTTATTATATTTAATTTTTTAGTCTCACGTTTTCTCTTCACTTATTGACCGCGCTCTCCTTTTTTGATAAAAGACAAATGTAATAAAAAACCGGAATATGAACCGTGAGGAAGTTTTTCATCCTTTTTTCTAAGTACAATACCTACCTGCTTTTTGTGATATACTGCAGTATATCAGTTCTTTTCATGAAGCTTCAGAATGATAACGTACTGACCAAGTTGCGCACCAGCGGCCTGGAATTCAGCGCTGTCATTAATGAAAAGCTGATGAGCCTCACCTATCTTTTTACGCTCAATAAAGAAAACGAAAGGCTGATGCGGGTAAATACCTATCTGCTGACCAAAGTACTGAACTTTGAAACTGCGGCTGTTGATGAACGGAACCGCAGAAAAATACTTAATGACACAACATTCAACCCCTCCGGGTATATCATTGCAAGGGTTGTTGATCGCAAATTCAGCGATCATGATAACATGCTGCTGATTAATGCCGGATGGAAAAACGGAATCCAAAAAGACATGACCGTTCTGGTGCCGGAGGGACTGGTAGGACGGGTAACGTCTGTCTCTGAACATTTTGCAAAAGTAATGCCTGTTATCAACACTGATTTCAAGGTCAGTGTTGTATCCGACTCATCCAACTGTATGGGCCTTCTCAGTTGGAGTGGGGGCAAGGAGTTCATCACCCAGGTTGAACACATTCCCATAAGCAGCCACCTCAAACTTAACGAACGGATGGTCACTTCAGACTTCAGTACATTTTCTGTTCGCGGCATTCCAGTCGGGAGAGTTGTACGTATTAAACCGGATAAACTCTTCTATACTGTCGATGTTTGGCTTGCTGTGGATTTTTCATCCCTGACCCAGGTACTGATTGCCCCGCTGAAAATAGAACCGGAAAAAGTCAAGATCACTACCGATAGCACGCTTAATGAGCAGTTCCCTTAATATCAATCACTGACTTGTGACAAAAGCTTTTTCGTTCTCTCTCATTATACTCTGCATTGCCTCAGCATTGTTTCAGGAGTTTGGCTTGACTCGTCTGACGTTCTTTAATGTCTCTCCTGATGCTGTTACTGTTTTTCTCGGTTTTCTTGCAGTCTCTGCCGGTCAAAGGGCCAGCACCAGTTTTGGGTTTGCTGTTGGCATCCTGACAGGCATTTTATCAGGAAACATGGGGTTGAATATGCTTTCAAGAACTGTCGAAGGTTTTATCGCCGGTTATTTCCATATCCCCGAAGACAGTCATGCAACGGCAAAACAAAAAACAAGAAGATTCTTTAGCGCCGTCGTCATTGCCGGGTTCTGTGGCAACGCTGTCATCGCCGCAGGATACAATCCTCTTGGCCTTTCGCCCGCCTACAGGGTAGTTGTTCTCGGACTTCTTGAATCTTTTATCACCCTTATCCTTGCCGTTATCCTGCACTGGCTCTTTTTGAAAAAATCACTTGTCGACTGAACGATGGATAAACCTCAGCGAAGTTCAACTATCGTAACACTTCTTGTAATAGCTGTTTTTACACTGCTGTCCGGCAGACTTTTTTATCTGCAGGTTCTTAATTTTCAGCAACTTGGATCAATTTCAACGACTAACAGTATCCGCAGGGTCTGGGTTCAGCCTCCAAGAGGACGGATGATCGACAGAAAAGGGGTCGTTATTGTCGACAATCAGCCTCTCTATACCGTAAAAGTCATTCCTTCTGAGTTCAGTATAACCAAAAGCGGTTACCTTGCCTGGCTTATTCAAAAACCACCAGATGAACTGGTTGAAATAATCAAAAAAGGATATGCGTTCAACCGATTTTCGGCAGTAACCGTCAGCCGCAACCAGAACGCCGTTGCTATAGCAAGGCTGAGCGAAAATCTCTGGCAGCTTCCCGGTGTGCTTATTGATACTGATAACAAACGAATGTATCCTGATACTCTCCACGGAGCACATCTTTTTGGCTATTTGCGTTCCATACCAAAAGAAAAACTTGAGGAACTGGCCGATCAGGGTTACGCCCAAGATGATAAAATCGGCTTCAGCGGACTGGAAAAGTTTTATGAAGAACGGCTGAGAGGACAGAAAGGTGCCCGGTTTGAAATGGTTACTCCCCGTGGCAAATATGCCGGGAAATTCGATAAGGGACAAAGCGACATCTCTTCAATAAAGGGCGATGATCTCTACCTCTCCATTGACGGGGGGCTGCAGCAGCTTGCCGAACAACTGCTGAAAAAAACCGGAAAATCCGGGGCTGTTGTTGCTCTTGACCCTTCGACCGGCGGCGTCCTTGCCCTTGCCAGCGCTCCTGACTAC
>CAIYWF010000080.1 GCA_903929845.1 uncultured Chlorobiaceae bacterium
CTATTATTGGTACGCTTAAAGAGCAGGCCGCAGCAATGGCCGCATTGCAGGATAAAACGAAGAGTATCAGAAAAATTCTTTCATCGAGAATTCGTCACCAGTTCAGGCGTATTCCTGAACTCGAATTTCATGAGGATCACCTCTATGAGCGTGCAAACAGGATTGAGCAGCTTTTGAATGATGTGAGAAAAGGTTCGATTGAAAACGATTAACAGAGAGCTTTTTTTAAACAGTTTGCATGGATGAACAGCGTAACAGAGAACCGCTTCTTGATGAAGACGATTTTCTCCTGATTGATAAGCCACTCGACTGGACGTCGTTCGATGTTGTGGCAAAAATCAGGAATACCTATAAGCAGATTGGTATGAAGCGCAAGGTAGGCCATTGCGGAACGCTTGATCCGAAAGCAACCGGTCTGCTTATTTTGGCTACTGGTCGGAAAACCAAAGAAATTGCCGGTCTTGAAGTGCTGGACAAGGTCTATGATGGAGCTATAAAGCTCGGTGTTATGACTGAAAGCCATGATAGTGAAACTTCAGAATACGGTCACTGCAGTACGGCTCATCTGACGGAGAATGCGATGAGTTCAGTTGCTGCCGGATTTATCGGTATGCGCAAGCAGCAGCCCCCGATGCATTCTGCTGCATGGCATAATGGAAAACGGCTCTACGAACATGCTCGCAAGGGAGTGGTGATCGAGGAACGAAAAGCAAAAGAGATCGTTATTCATCGTTTTGAGATTACTCATATTGAACTTCCGATGGTTTATTTTATTCTGCATGTTTCCAAGGGGGCTTATATCAGGGTTATAGCGCATGAGTTCGGAGCAGCTCTTGGTGTCGGAGGCTATCTGCCATCTCTCAGGAGGGTTTCCATAGGCACATGGCAACTCAGTTCATCAAGGACAGTATCCGATACCATTGACGTCATTTTGCAGCAGGCATCAAGCACATCTCCGGGTGATGGAAGATAAAAGGAAAAGTATGCGAATTGTTGAATATGATAATAACCATGTCAACAGCTACGGTTCTCCCTCTCCTGTTGAGTTTTTGCCGATAGCATCTGTAGTGACGGTAGGTTCTTATGACGGTGTCCATAAAGGGCACAGGATGATTATAGCCAGGATGGTTGCTGTTGCTGAAAGCCGTCGTTTGAGAAGCATTGTTGTTACTTTTGAGCCGCATCCAAGAAGGGTGCTCAAAGAAGCGTTTTTCGCTCCACTTGGATTGTTGACCACACTGGATGAAAAAATTGATCTTCTTGCCGGGGAAGGCGTTGATCTTCTTTTTGTGGTGCGTTTTACTGCTGATTTTGCTTCACGAAGTTCTGACGATTTCATCAGAAATGTTCTTGTCGGACTGCTTGGAGCACAAAGCGTCATTGTTGGGTATGACCATGCGTTTGGTCGCGACAGGAGCGGAGGCTGCCACACGCTTGAAACTCTGGGACGTGAGCTTGATTTTGATGTAGAGGTTGTCGACGAAGTGCTGATTGGTAATGAACATTTTTCAAGTACAAGGATAAGAACTCTCCTTGAACAGGGCAAGATTGAAGAGGCAAATGAATTTCTCGGTTCACCGTATTTGATTACCGGCACCGTTGTTCATGGTGACAAGCGCGGACAGGAAATTGGATTTCCAACAGTGAACCTGAGGTTGTCCGATCCAAATAAACTGCTGCCTCGTGCAGGGGTGTATCTGGCTCAAACGATTGTGAATGGAGAGCATTTTCACGCTATGATGAATATTGGTGTTCGACCGACGGTCTCTGCTGAAGGGATTAAAACGGTTGAGGCTCACCTGATAGGATATAGTGGTACTCTTTATGGGTCTCTTATCAGGTTTAGTCTGCTCAAATTTATCAGGGAGGAAAAGAAGTTTTTGACTCTTGAAGAATTGAAAATCCAGCTTGAAAAAGACAAAAAAACGGTAGAGATGTATTGCTAATAATATTATATTCAAGGTCAACCGATTTAACATAACAAACGAAGAGATATGAGCCTGACAAAAGAATTTAAAGCGGAAGTTATCAAGCAGTTTGGCGCTTCAGAAAAGAATAC
>CAIYWF010000081.1 GCA_903929845.1 uncultured Chlorobiaceae bacterium
AAAAGGTCATTGATCGAATAAGGCCGGGATGAGAACAGGCATAATCGAGGGCGACAAAAGGGCCAAAAGAAAATGCAGCAATATGAAATCGTTTGAGCCCGAGATTGACAACCAGATCATTCAGGTCATGGGCAAAAAAGTCGATGTGATAATGGTTATTGGGATCGTTGTCTGACCATCCATGCCCGCGCATGTCGTAAGAGATAGTACGAACCCCCTTGTTGTTAAGATATTTGATGACATGGTGCCACCACATCCACCAGCAATCCCATCCATGGATAAGCACTACTGTCTCGGCTGCATCTTTGGGCCCGGAATCGTGATAGTGATGCACAACACCGTTCAACTCCACGAAACAACTGTTTTCCATTAAAGACAATTCATAAGTGGCCCGTTTGACGGCACCTCTGTCCTGTGAAGCCTGAAGATCGAGGAGTTCCTGCCTGTAACGAATAAATTTTTGTGTCGGTTGTGCCGTCTGTTGTGCCATAACACATGTCAGGTGAAAGGTGAGTAGAGATATGGTCTCTTAATAGCGTTAAATATAAGAAAAAATTTATCGTAGCCGGGAAAAAACAACCATCCATCCAGACTGTTTGGAATGATTATTTCAGAAAAATCTTTTCACATTCGCGTCTGATTATTTCCTGCTGTTCGAGAATCAGTTCCGGATCGACAGTAAAGTGGTTAAGCAAAAGTGAAAAAATCTGGATAGATGTTTCAAATTTGTCGGTAACCACGACATCGGCGCCAGCCTTGTAGAGGGCTGCAATATTATCGAGAGTTCTTGCCCGAACGATAATAAACGCTTTTTTGTTGATGTCGCGGATCATGGCAATACTGTTACGGATCGCAGTGGCATCAGAAATCCCGAGCACAACGGCACGAGCATGATCTATTCCTGCGCGAAGAAGTGCTTTTTTCTCCGTACAGTCTCCATAATAGATTGGCTCACCCTTTCTTCTCATGACTTTAACCTTTTCGCGGTCTATTTCAAGTACTGAATAAGAGATATTGGTTGCATGAAGCACTGATGCAACATTCTGTCCGTTGATGCCAAAGCCGATAATAGCCGCATGGATCTCCCCTGCGCAAATAATGGTACTATCGGGAGGACGAACAGCAACAGTGGGAGAATCCCTGGAAACGAGAGGAATAAACCCAAGTGCCGGCGCTACCTGGTCGGCAAATTTCGGAGCAATAGCTATCATGGCTGGAGTGACAATCATCGTGACGACACTGATGGCAAGCATGGCCTGAAAGACCTCATGATTGATGATGCTATTCTTCATGCCGCTCTCTGCCAGCACAAACGAAAATTCCCCAATCTGTGCCAGCGCCATGCCAGCCATCATACTTACCCTGATAGAGTTGCCCAGAAAAAGAGAAATCCCGGCAACAAGCAGCCCTTTTACTAACAGCACAACAAGGGCTATTGAGACAAAAAGTGGCAGATTGATCATCTTGACGTCAAGCAGAAGACCTACTGATATAAAAAAGATGCTGCTGAACGCCTCACGAAAAGGATCGATAGTCATGCTTATCTGATGACTTTCATCGGTACTGGCGATAACCATCCCGGCAACAAATGAACCGAGTGCGAGCGACAGGCCGGCAAGGGAGGTCAAATACGCTGCGCCAAAACAAATAACAAGCGCACCGATAACGAGAACCTCCTTGGCATGCAAAGAGGCTATCAGATGCACCATTTTTGGCATAAGAAGCCTGAATCCTATAACAATAGCCGTAGAGAAAAGCACAATAATGCCGATCTTTTTAAAGACAACTTCGAAGGAAGGGACAGCATGGGGGCTCAGAAAATTAATGCCGATCATCAAGGGAACAATAGCTATATCCTGGAAAATCAAAATTCCAAGAGCAATGCGGCCATGCGGTAAAGCAAGCTCATCCCTGTCCGCAAGAATTTTCAGGCAGATCGCTGTACTGCTTACCGAAAAGGTGAATCCAAGAAATGCGGCAGAGGAAACAGTAATGCCCTGACCTATGGCAAGCATAAACCACCAGGATAGAAAACTGATAGCCAGACCGGTAACAAGAATCTGGATGAAGCCGCCAACCAGTACAATTTTTTTCAGTCTCTTAAGGTCATCAACTGAAAACTCAAGGCCTATGGTAAACAAAAGAAGAACTACCCCAAGCTCTGCAAGCGTTGAAACCATTTTCTGATCATAAACAGCACCAATACCTGAAGGACCAAGGATAATCCCGGTAAAAATCAGCCCGATAACCGGTGGAATCTTTAATTGCTGAAAAATAAGAATAATAGCGACGGCTAATGCCCCGATGAGCACCAGTTCGCCGAGAAAATCAAATTCATGCATAAGGAGACAGATTAATCA
>CAIYWF010000082.1 GCA_903929845.1 uncultured Chlorobiaceae bacterium
AAGCGTATTGCAGTTGGATTATTCGCAGTGCATGTCTTCCTATGGAAATCAGATAAGCAAACCAGCTGCTCCAGAACCAAGATACTATTATCCACCCCGGCGTGTAATCGTTGTGCCTGCGGAGCCACCACCAGTGTATTACGCGCCTCCACCTGCACCAGTATATCAGCAGATTCCACCACCACCGTCTCCATATGCTCCTGTTTATCCGCCGCAAAGTACTCCGCCGCCAGCGCCGGTTTATTCTACACCTCCACCGAACGGAACGATGCCAGTGCCTCCGGTAGATAGTTTCCATCCGGAAACGTAACATTCCGGATTTGTTCATATATCTTGCATAAATTGGTTTAGTTTTCGTTCTGTTTATGTTATCCTGCAAACCATAACAGCTTGTAACTGTTACATATTATGGTTTCAGGGGTACTCCGGATGCGACAAAAACTGACACGACAGATGAGCATTTTCTCCGTTACGATGCGCCATGATATCGGCAAGGAGTTGGCCGCGTTTTCCGAGATACTCGACGCCACTCCAAAAATGCTTGATCTCGTGTATGCAGACCTGACGCGAGTAGCCCGCAAGGATACCGGTCGTAAAGGAATGACCGCTGAACAGGTACTGCGTTGTGTTGCACTGAAACAGTACCGCAACCTTTCCTATGAGGAGCTTGCGTTTCATCTTGAAGATTCAAAATCCTTTCGAGCCTTTGCCCGTATGGAGATGGGTCAGTATCCATCGTCATCATCTCTTCAGGAAAACATCAAGCCGCTTTCCGAAGAGACCTGGGAAGCAGTCCATGTATGCCTCATGCAGTACGCCCTTGAAGCCGGTATTGAAAACGGTCGCAAGGTACGAATTGACTCAACCGTTGTCGAGAGCAATATTCACGATCCATCGGATTCCACCTTGTTATGGGATGGCATCAGGGTCATCACCCGTTGGCTGGAGGAAGGTCATGCCCTTGCTCCCCGTCCTGACTATCGCTATTGCGATCATTGCCGCGTAGTAAAGAAGCGGTTGATGGTGGTTCTCAACGCCAAGAAAGAAGAGGATCGGGTCTCGGCCTATCGTGACATGACGCAGTACGCCGGCAAGGTTGTCGGCTATGCCAAGGAAGCAATCCCTGTCCTGCAGGCGTACCAGGCAACCGGTCTTGGCGACATGATGATCGCTATGAATCTTGCCACCCAGCTGAAGCGTGCGGTCGGCCTGCTGGAAAAGGTCATCAACCAAACCGAGCGACGGGTATTCCGTAACGAGAAGGTTCCGGTGGCGGACAAGGTGGTTTCCTTCTTTGAGGATCACACCGACATCATCGTCAAGAAGAGGCGTGACACCCAATTCGGCCACAAGATATTCCTGACCGGCGGGAAGTCCAACCTGATTCTCGACTGTCTGATTGCCAACGGCAATCCGGCAGACTCGGACCAGTACATCCCGATGCTGGAACGGCACAAGAAAACCTTCAGCAAGGTGCCGCGCCAGGTAAGTGCAGACGGTGGCTTTGCATCGAAGGACAACCTGACGGCTGCAAAAGAGCTGGAGGTAAAGGACGCTGTCTTTGCCAAGAAGCGTGGGCTGTCGGTGATCGACATGGCCAAGAGTTCCTGGGTGTACAAGAAGCTGCGGAATTTCCGCGCCGGAATCGAAGCCAACATCTCCACACTCAAGCGGGCCTTTGGTCTTGACCGCTGTACTTGGAAAGGCTGGGAAGGATTCAAACAATACGTCTGGAGTTCGATCTTTGCCTACAACATGCAGATTATTGCACGGATCAAGCTGGATGCGGGCTGAACTGACAACAGCAGCATCGAAACACTCCCTTACCGGGTGAAGTGCGTCATGAAAATGAGAAAGAGCAACTGGTTACATGATAGCCCGAGCG
>CAIYWF010000083.1 GCA_903929845.1 uncultured Chlorobiaceae bacterium
AAACCCCATGTGTTGCCGCAAGGACGATGGCATTGATGTCAGCATGAATCGTGTTGACACAGTTCTCTTCGATAGTCCCGTCTGGATGTTTGCTCTGGTAAATAAGACAGTTGCTGTCGGTACAGTGAGGGAGCCCGGATGGCGCACCGTTATAGCCGGTCGAAAGAATACTGTTCTCCCGGACGATGACCGCTCCGATATGAGCCCGGCTGCAGGTCGCCCGGCGCGAAATAAGATGAGCGACGTTCATGAAGTACTCATGCCAGCCAAGTCGCTTTTCAGGGACTGAAGACCCCTCACCTTTTTCACCCGAACAGCAGCTTCCGCTCTTCATTTCTTCATGCATAGTCCTGTTCTTTATTTAAGTACATGGCTGGAAAAAATACTTTAACTTTAAATGTAATGAAAAAGATCGGGCTCATGCAAAACACGACCACTCTTTCTGCAAGGAGAGCTGCTCATTGATGGGGTTTGACAAGAAGCAGGGGAATGGTGATTTTTTCACGGAGAGTCCTTGAAACACTGCCGAAGAGGATTCTTCCGGGCAGGCGGTGACCATGGAGAGCCATTGCGAGGAGATCGTAACCGTTTTCTTCGATCTCCCTGAGAATCTCTCTTTCCGGCTCTCCACTTCGGATGACCGTGCGGGCATCAATCCCTTCGGCCTGCAGTTTATTGAGGTAACGGTCGAGGGTAATGATGGACTGTTCGCGAAAATACCTCTCCTGATCAAGGGTATGTGAGTGAATGACATGCAGCAGATGCAGTGTGGCACCAAGCTGATGCGCCAGTGCTGAAACATGCTCAATAATGGTCTCATCCACAGGTGAGCAGTCGATAGCAACAAGGATTTCTTTGTAGAGTTTCATCTCAGCTTCCTCCGGTCAGTGTCGTGTAAAATAAATAGATGTTGAGAACGATAACAATCAGAGAAATAATTGATGCGGCGGCAAACTCGACGTTACGGCTTCTGAAACCACCCATCACCTTGCTGTTGCGGCAAAGTATGAGGAGCGGCACAAGGGTAAAGGGAAGCTGTATGCTCAGGATTACCTGGCTGAAAATAAGAATGCGAAAGGTGTCCAGACTGAAGAAAATAATCAGGAAAGCCGGAATGGCAGTTATAAAGACCGCAATCCTGTAGAGCGCGGTTCGGGGATCTTCCGGCTTGCCCAGAAAACCGGTTATAACATCGGCTTCTGCCATTGAGGCGGTCAAGGAAGAGCTTACTCCAGAAAAAATGAGAGCTATGGCAAACAGTAGACCGGCAAGCGGGCCAGCAAGTGGTTTCAGTGTTGCCGATGCCTGTTCGATACTGTTTACCGGAATGTGGTTGTTATAAAAAACCGCAGCCGCAACGATGATCATTGCAGAGTTCACCACCCAGCCCAGAGTCATGGCGGAGAGGGTATCCATTTTTTCATATCGGAGCAGTTCTCGCTTTTCTTCCTCCGAAATCCCCCACTGCCGGCTGTGAATGACATTTGAATGCAGGAAAATGTTGTGCGGCATCACTACAGCTCCGAGAATGGCCAAGGCTGTATAAATGCTTTTTTTACCTACTTCCGGCACAAGAAGCCCGGAAACTGTGGCGCTCCAGTCTGGCTTGATGATCAAAAGCTCAACAAGGTAGCATAAGGTGATAATGCCAAGAAAGCTTACAATGATTGTTTCTATTCGGTGGTATCGCTGACTGATGACCAGAAAAACCTTGAGTAGAAGCGTTATGAGAGCTCCGGACCAGAGGGGGATTCCGAAAAGAAGTGTGAATCCGATACCGCCTCCCAAAAGCTCGGCAACATCGGTTGCTATGCAGGCAAGGACAACGCTGCAACCAAGAAAAGCCGTGACCGGCTTTGGAAAAAAGTCGCGGATGTTTACGGCTAATGATTTTCCGGTAGCAATGCCCAGTTTAGCGGCGCTATGCTGAATAAGGACAAGCATGACGGTACCTAAAGTAACCACCCAGAGTAACTGGTATCCAAACTTTGACCCTCCCTCGATATTTGTAGCCCAGTTGCCTGGATCGATAAATCCGACGGTAACCAAAAAGCCCGGCCCAAGAAAACTGAGGAGTGTTTTGAAGGAAAAGATTTTCTTTTTTGCTTTTGGCATCAGTGACGTTTTATTTTTGGCACAGCTTCTTATAAAATTAAGTTATAAGGAGCTGTGCTTCACCCAAATCTACATTTTTATTTTGTCATGGAAACTTATAAGCTTGTTTTGCCTGAACACCTTAACCATTACGGATTTCTCTTCGGCGGAAACCTTTTGAAGTGGATTGATGAGGTAAGCTATATCACGGTATCTCTGGATTATCCCGGATGTAACTTTGTTACGGTGGGGATGGACAAGGTGGAGTTCAAGAAAAGCATTCGGGGCGGTTCTATTCTTTGTTTTGTGACTGATAAAAGCAGAATAGGGCGTACGTCGATTGAATACACGGTGCACGTCTACAAAAAAAGTATTGAAACCGGCGAAAGAATTCTTGCTTTCAGTACCAATATCACCTTTGTCTGTCTTGATGAAGACGGGGCAAAAAAAGAGCTTTGCTGCGGACATAAAAAAACCGACCCGGACAAGAACTGCATCTGATGCTGCTCGGTTCAATACCTCTCGTTATCGGGAGGTATTGAACACCGCTCCGGTCAGACTGAGAACAAGCCAGATGCCGATACAGACCATCACGGTATTGGCCAGCCACATAGAAATCATGGGGTCAAGCAAACCACGTTCGGCAATTTTTTCGCCTGCAATCATGATCATCCAGTATAAGACGAAAAAAAGCAGCGATATGGCAGCCCCTGCACCAAAACCGCCGCGCCGCGCGAGAACGCCAAGAGGAGCACCGACCATTGCAAAAACAAAACAAGCCAGGGATAGTGCGTATTTTTTATGATAGGCGGCCATGTAACGGTTGTACATGCTCTGGTTTGATGCAATGCTGGTGAGTTCGCCGTCAAGTTGGGCAAGTTGTTGGTCAATATAGCCTGCGGTTGAGGTTATAGCCTTTGATGACGGAGAGGCCGCGTGAAGGGGGCCGGGAGGTTCGGCGCGGGATTGTGTCATACGCTCTGCCAATTTTTCAAGAGGCATGCGGATGCGTTTTTCGGATTCCAACATCCTTTTCTTGATTTCATTGCCGATACTATGCAGCTCGTTTGCTGAAAGCTCGTTGTCGCCAGAACGCATCCTGTTCCCGGAAGAGCGCGTAAAACCGGTACCTGATGACTCAAAAACAAAGCGCTGTTTCCTGAAGCTCATGTTGCGGGAGCTTTTGTGATCCGGTTGGTGTATTTGATGAATCTCCCCGTTATAGAGCGTCATCACCAGATACTGGTAATCAGCGGTAAAATCAATGTTTCCCTTTTCAGCCGTCACCACGGTGCTGTACTCTGGTCTTGTAACATCATAAATTATAATGCCATAAAGATTTCTCAAACGATCATCGGATTTACTGATGAAGATGGAATAACCGTCCACAAGTGTTGAAAAAGCGTTTTCTGTTAATCCGAACGCAGGTTTCGATCTTGCGATATCGACCATCATTGATTTCGCATAATAGTTTGCCTGGGGAAGAACAACATTATTGAACCGTTCTACAAGCGCGGAGAGAAGAAGTCCTGCCAGGAGCATAGGAATCATCAGCCGGTAGAGAGAGATGCCGGATGCCCTGAAAACGGTCATTTCCGAGGGAGTGGTCAGAGAACCGAATGCCATAACGACGGCAACAAGCACGGCCATTGGCGCGGCAAGGCCAACCATCCATGCGGACTGCAGCATAATGAGTTCTACAATAGAGGAAAAACCAATACCCTTGCCGATGAAGCGATCGGCAAACGTTGAAAAAAACTGGAGTATCAGAACAAAAAAAAGGGTGATAAATGCAAATAGAAAAGGCCCGATATGCGATTTGAGGATATATCGATCAATTATTTTTAACAACTTTATAACTTTTTATTTTTGGTAGTTACATAAAAACGCCTTCTACTAATACGCTCATTCAATTCAATAAGCGCCTGCTTTTCTGTAAGATACAAACTCTGGAGTATCTATCAACGAGTTAGAGTGAGCTGCAAATATTCCATTATCGATTCTCAGGGCTTCAAAGAAAGACAAGAAGTGGTTCAAGCCCCGGTGGGGCGGCATGTTGGTAGAAATGAACAAGGCCCACCCGTTTTTCTCGTGAGGCCGAAAGCTCCCTTCAAAAGGCATAAAACAATAAAGACTTACAAGCCTGAACCTGTAAGTCTTTATTTTATATGGTGCACCCGGGAGGACTCGAACCTCCAACCCATTGATTAAGAGTCAATTGCTCTACCATTGAGCCACGGGTGCAGATAATTTTATTTTGCAGGCAGTAACGGAGTTGACGGTGCAGAAGGCACGGTTTTAGCAGGAGCTACGGGCCGGGCAGGAACACTCTGCTGAAGAATGCTTTCCTGCAAAGCTTTTGAGGACTCTTTGCCTGGGAGGGTGAACTGGGCTATAAAGCAAAGCAACATGACAACGGCAGCAAGGACGGCTGTCGTCTTGCTTAAAAAGTCACCAGTCCGCCTGACACCAAGAGTCTGAACAGTACCGAGGCTTGCCATACCGCCAGTCAGACCGCTGCCACTTTTTGGACTCTGCAACAAAATAACGCCAATAAGCAGAATCGATGCAAGTAAACCGACAATAACTATGAAAACATGCATTTCGAGTCGCTCTAAATAATTCGCAAATAATCTTGTATCTTTCAATCAAAAGAAGGCCTAAATTTAGCAACTTTTAAAATATATCCAAATCTTGTGTTTACTGATGCTGGAAAATTAGTTACCATCACTGGCTTGGTTACCTTCATTATAGGCCTGCTCATGATAGCTTCTGACAAAACCGGATTATGGAACGGGTTCAACTGGTTCGGAAACCTTCCTTTTGACGTTAAAATTGAGAAAGACAACTTCCGGTTTTATTTTCCGATAGGTAGCTCAGCACTGTTTTCCATACTGCTCACCCTGATATTTTTCCTTTTCAATAAATTTATTCGCTAATCAATCCATGGAAGAAGAAGTCAACACGACAGCCCGTACCGCAACGGTAAGCAGAACAACAAAAGAAACCGACATTACCTTAACCGTAGCACTTGACGGAACGGGCATGAGCTCAGTCAACTCGGGAGTGGTTTTTCTTGACCACATGCTGACCAATTTCAGCAGACATTCAGGCTTTGACCTGGCGCTGGAGTGCCGTGGTGACCTTGATGTCGATGATCATCATTCCGTTGAAGATGTTGCTCTGGTTCTTGGCAGTGCTATTTCTGAAGCTCTTGGAGGGAAAAGGGGGATTCAACGCTATGGATGGGCACTCATTCCAATGGATGAGGCTTTGGCCCGTTGCGCGCTTGACCTTGGGGGAAGAAGTTATTGTGTCTTCAATGCTGAGTTCAGACGACCGGTCATTCAGGGTTTTTCAACTGAAATGGTTGAACATTTCTTTTTGTCGCTTTCGGGAACATTGAAGGCCAATATCCACCTGTCAATTCTTGAGGGAGAAAACACGCATCACAAAATAGAAGCGCTGTTCAAGTCTTTTGCTTATGCCATGAAGGCTGCTGTTGCCATTAACGGCACTGAAATTCCATCGACAAAGGGAAAGCTTTAAGCTCTCCCTTTGGCTTTTTCAGGATTGGCGACTCTTATTTTGCGTAGGCTACAGAACGTTTTTCGCGGATAATGGAGACCTTTATCTGGCCGGGATACTGTGCTTCTGATTCAATTTTGTGGGCGATATCATGGGCAAGGACATCGGCCTGTGAATCGCTTACATTATCGCCTTCAACAATCACCCTGATCTCCCTTCCTGCCTGCAAGGCGTAGGTTTTCAAAACACCGGGAAATCCTTTTGCAATCTCTTCAAGACTTTCAAGACGCTTGACGTTGCCATCGGCCGTTACTGCACCTCGGGCTCCGGGACGGGAGAGCGATATGGTATTGGCTGCGTCAACGAGATCGGCAATGGGTGACTCTTTATCGACGTCACCATGATGTGCGGCAATGGCATTAAGGACCACAGGTGATTCGTTAAACCTTTTCAGAAAGGTCATTCCGGTCATGGCGTGGGGTTCATCACTTTCCGGCAGCACCAGTCCGATATCATGCAAAAGACCGGCACGTTTGGCAAGGCGGGCATCAAGCTTGAGTTCGGCAGCCATAAGGCCTGAAAGCATGGCAACCTCACGACTGTGCTGAAGCAGGTTTTGACCGTAGACCGTGTAAAACTTCATTTTACCGACAAGCGCGATAACTTCAGAGGGCATGTCGGAAATCTGCAGCGAAGAGAGCGCTTCCTCTCCGGCGGTTACGATGACATCATCAATCTCCTTTTTCGCGTCTCCAAAGGCTTTTTCAATAGCCACAGGATGAATGATTCCGTCAACAAGAAGTTTCTGAAGAGTCAGCTTGGCAAGCTCACGACGCAGAGGATCGAAGCAAGAGAGAATAACCACCTCAGGAGTATCGTCAACAATGATATCGACTCCTGTTGCGTTTTCAAAGGCCTTGATATTGCGGCCTTCACGACCAATAATGCGACCTTTGAGTTCATCGCTCTGGATATGAACAACGGAAAGCGCATTTTCTGTGGTCTGCTCAAAAGAGATACGCTGAATTGCGGTCAAAAGCGTTTTCTCAGCAAGACGACCTGCTTTCTGCTCTGCCTCTTCATGAATCTGATGAATAGTTTCAGTGGCTTCTTCGCGTGCTTTTGCAACCATGTTGTCAATCAACATCTGCCGCGCCTCTTCGGCCTGCAGGTTGCTGATGCTCTCAAGGCGCTGGTTCTGTTCTGAAATAATCCGTTCAAGCTCTGTTGAGCGAAGCATCACTGACTCGGTGATTTGATCGATTTCTTTTCTCTGATCCTGGAGCTTGCGTTCAGTATCTTTGACATCCTGCGCTTGTTTTTTCAGTTGAGCCTCTCTCTGCTGGGTCTGCTTTTGCAATTGGGTGTACTTGTTGTTTTTGATGAGAACTTCCTGATCAAACTCGCGACGCTTCTTTTTCCACTCCTGATTTACTTCACTAACCTTAAGTTCCTTGTATTCGTTGGCCTCTTTCTGGGCTTCCTGAACTATTTGCACCGCACGTTCTTCGGCTTCAAGCACCTTGGTTGTACCGATACGCTCAAGAAAATATCGTCCAATAAAAAAACCCGCTGCAAAAAAAAAGACTGAAGCAACAACAATTAAAATCAGGTTTATCACTATACCCATTAA
>CAIYWF010000084.1 GCA_903929845.1 uncultured Chlorobiaceae bacterium
CTCTATATCAGTCATAATCGTCGCCGGATTCCTGTTGACCAGCACCACACGGTAACCATCCTCCTTGAGAGCACGGCACGCCTGGGTACCGGAATAATCAAATTCACAGGCCTGACCGATCACGATCGGACCGGCGCCAATCACTAAAATCGACTTTATATCTTCCCGCTTTGGCACGTTTTTTCGGGTTTAATACTTGGTAAGCTTTAAGAAAGGTAATGTACAAAATAATTCACGAGTTTTGCTCCCCCAAGCGGAGGCAAACTACTCGACAACACGGATCGGCTCCTGATGAAACCCTCCCGACTCCCTTCTCAGCCATGCGGTCACCTCTTTTGGTTGCCCATTCATCAATGCAATGATCAGCAACGTATGACCCGAGTGGGCAAAATCCACATCATGAAGTGAAGGAATCGCTGGAGAATTGATGTGGGAATGATAAGAGCCAATAATATCATAACCATATCGCGCCGCTTCCCGCTCTACCTCAAGATACTCCTGATGGGTAATCTCAAAACCCTGCTCTTTGCCAAAATAGAGGCTGTTCCTGCAGGGCGCCACCTCATAGACGATGTTTTCTATATTTCCTCTATGATCATTTTCCTGTATTCCGACAAGCAGCCCGCAGCATTCGTAAGGCAACTCCCTAAAAGCCTGCTCCTGAATAATTTCAAATTTACGCCGGAATAGTTTCATAGTACAAGTCCCTTGGCCCCAATGTCTGTACGATGATATGCGCCGTCAAAACTGATCTTTTCAACGATACCGTAAGCACGGTCAATGCTCTCACTGAGGGTCTCGCCAAGTGCTGTTACCGAAAAAACCCTTCCGCCCGCAGTGACAAGCTGCCCGCCTTCGCAGGCCGTACCAGCATGAAACACCAGGCAATCCTCCATTTCAGCAAGATCGTCGGAAAGGGTAATCCTCTTGCCGGGTTCATAATGATCGGGATAGCCGCCGGAAGCGATTACAACCGTCGCAGCCGATTTCCGGTGCATCTCGAACGGAACTTCATCAAGCGTTCCGTCAACACTGGCCTGAAGAGCTGTCATAAAGTCACTTTTTAACAAGGGAAGCACCACCTGGGTTTCAGGATCGCCAAGACGTGCGTTGTACTCAACAACAAAAGGCTCTCCCCCGTCAATCATCAGTCCAACATATAAAAAACCGGTGTAAGGATAACCTTCTTCAGCCATACCCTTGAGGGTCGGCCTGATAATTCGCTCCTCAACCCTCTGCATCACCTCAGAAGTCACTATCGGGGCTGGAGCATAAGCTCCCATGCCACCGGTATTTTTTCCGGTATCTCCGTCGCCAATACGTTTGTGATCCTGGGCTGGTAAAAAAAGGCGATAGCGGACACCGTCGGTCAAGGCGAAGACACTCGCTTCCTGACCCTGAAGAAACTCCTCAATAACCACCTCATTTCCGGCATCGCCAAAAATACGATCTTCAAACAACTCCCTGATTGCCATCAGGGCATCCTCTTTCCCGGAAGCAATAAAAACTCCTTTTCCCGCACAAAGACCGCTTGCCTTGATCACCAATGGGTAGATGGTCTCAGGGGAGCCGATAAAGCTCTTGGCCGTATGAGCATCACGAAAAACATGGTAGCCAGCCGTAGGAATACCATGACGCTGCATAAACTCTTTTGAAAACACCTTGCTTGACTCAAGACGGGCTGCCGCCTGTACAGGACCAACAACAGGCTTCTGCGCGTCACGGAAAAGATCCACAATACCCAGTTCAAGCGGGGACTCAGAACCGACAACAGTCAGATCAATACCATTATCAACAGCAAACCGGAGCAGATCATCCAGAGCTGTTGCTTTCAAGGGCACATTACGAACCTTTCCCCCCATCAGGGCTGTTCCGCCGTTCCCTGGCGCTACAAAAACACCCTGCACACGTTCACTTTGTGCCACCGCCCAGCAAAGAGCATGTTCACGGGCACCACTTCCTATAATCAAAACATTCATAGCGTTCACTGTGGACACTGGCTGTATTTCATCATCTGGTTTATCTGACATGGTTTGTTAAATTGCACTTGTCCTTTTTAACAAACCGCATCGCTATATAAGTCACTCAACATACAATAAACAATAAAAAAAATAATTCGTGCAGACTCACGATCCTCGATTCTCAATTATTCTTGAGTACTATGCCACTCTCCCCGATAATTTCCCGTTATATCCTTCCCGTGGCGCTGAAGCTTCTCTATGCAAGCCTCAGAATATCGATAACCCCCGAACCATTGCAGTTTTCAGAGAAAGGAGCCCTCATTGCATTCTGGCATGGAAAAATGATCGCTGGCTGGCTTCTTGCCAAAACCCTCTGTTCCTCAAAGAAAATTACTGCCGTGGTCAGTCTTTCTGAAGATGGCCGAACTCTTGCCGACACCCTTGAGCGACTTGGTTTTTCACTGATCCGCGGCTCAAGCTCAAAGGGAGGCGATGATGTCAAACAAACCATGCAGGAAGCCCTTCAGAAAGGGGATATTGTCGTCCTTACACCAGACGGACCGCGAGGGCCGGTCAACCAGTTTAAATACGGCACCTTGCGGCTCGCGTCAGAGAACCACTACCCGATTTTTTTTGCCGAGATAAGCTATGCCAAAAAATGGAGGCTAAAAAGTTGGGACAGGTTTGAAATTCCCAAACCATTCAGCAAAACATCAGTCAAGTTCCATCTTCTTGATCTTCCTGTATTCAACAGCGATAAAGAGCTGCAATGCTATACAAAAAAACTTTCAGACCGTCTCAGTCATGCATAACCCGTTCTCCATTCTCCTCAGGCCAGTCGCGCTGCTCTATCGTTCCGTAGTGCAGTTTCGCAACACACTTTTTGACCGGAAGATTTTCAAATCATGGGAATCTCCTATTCCTGTTGTCTCAATTGGAAATCTTTCAGCTGGCGGCACGGGGAAAACTCCTCTCGTTGACTGGATTGTCAAGTACTATCTCTCGATCGGCTGCAAACCTGCGATTGTGTCGCGCGGTTACCTGAGGGAGTCAAAAGGCGTACAGCTTGTATCCGACGGTCAAAGGATTCTGCTCAGCAGCAAAGAGGCTGGCGACGAAACTGCGATGCTTGCCTGGAACAACCCTGATGCCATTGTCATTGTCGCAAAAAAAAGAGAGGATGCTGTAACTTATATTGTCAAACACTTTGCCCAAAGAACCCCCTCAGTAATCATCCTTGACGACGCATTCCAGCATCGCCAGATTGACCGTGCGCTCAATGTCGCCATCATCAATGCTGAAGAACCATTTCTCAAGGCAAAAATGCTGCCCGAAGGCCGCTTGAGAGAACCGCTGAAAAATCTCTCAAGAGCCGATCTGATCGTGCTGAACAAGATCACTGATCATGAAAAAGCTCACGCGATCATGAAAGAACTTGAAAATAACGGTAGACCAATTGTCAACGCCCGCCTTAAAATCGGAGAGCTGATCTGTTTTTCAGGCGAAACCAGCACTTCAGATGAACCATATTTTTCAAAAAAACTCAATGTCTTTGCCTTTGCAGGTATAGCCAATCCGGAAAGCTTTGTGGAAAGCCTCACAAAAGAGGGAATAAACGTTGCCGCGCACCGCTTTTTTCACGACCATGAGCCTTATAGTGTAAAAAAGCTGAGAGCTATACGCCGTAAAGCTGAAGAAAAAGGACTAAGCCTCATTACAACGGAAAAGGACTACTTCCGAATGCTCGGGCATCCCGAATTTATACGCATTCTTGCCACCATGCCCTGTTACTACCTGAAAATTGAAACTGACATCTTTGAAGGCAAGGAAATCATGCAATCCATGCTGAAAGCCGTTATTGGAAAATAACCAGCGCATACCTGACAGGGAACCATGATTCTCAGGGCAACCCCCAATGGGTTCTTCTTACTCCTTCACTATGTTGGAGATTGCCTTGAACCGCTCTCCCTCAGCCACACGCAAAAGCTCAAAAAGAGCCATTTCTGTACTGGTCAAAGAAGCACCTGCTTTTTCAATACAACGAATCCCGAGCAGCTTGTTTTCTTCAGTTCTCGATGAAACACAATCCGTCACAAGATGAACATTATAACCAAAATCGAGAAGCTCTACAGCGGTCTGATACACACAGACATGGGTTTCCATGCCTGCAACAAGAATATCATTACGGTTGAAGGAGCGAAGCTGCCTCATGAACTCAGGGGTTCCACAGCAACTGAATGAAATTTTTTCAACAGGAAGAGTGCCGGGCATCAGCTCCCCAAGAGAATCAACAGTGCGACCAAGGCCTTTCGGGTACTGTTCGGTCAAAAGAATCGGCACATCAAGAATCTTACACGCTCTGAGTAACTTTTTTATATTTCTTTCCAAAACCTCCGGCTGAAAAACTGACTGGGCAAGCCTGCCCTGCACATCAATAATCAAGAGAAGTGTTTCTTTGGGAGTAATCATAGCAGGAGCTTATTCAATGAAAAAAATCAGACCAGAAATACTTCGTTGTTATACAGAAGGGAAAAAAAGACAGTAACGCAAGTGCAAAAATAACTTTGATTCTTACCAGGAATGACGCAGGAAACCATTGACAGCAAGATAAAACTTCTCGGCGAGTTGCTCAGCCTACTCTGATCTGTGTTTTTTTTCAAAGGGAATACCTGCATCACGGGGAGCTGACGCCCTGCCGACAAACCCGGCAAGCACAACGAGTGTTATAAGGTAAGGCATTGACTGCACCAACTGCGAAGGAATCCAGCCTGTCTGGAACCAGATTTCCATCGATTCAGTAGTGGCAAACAACAAACTTGCAAGGGCAGCGCCAGCCGGAGTCCATTTGCCGATAATCATGGCGGCAAGGGCTATATATCCCCGGCCAGCCGACATATTATCGGTAAAGGTGTGTTGCTGAAAAACAAGAAATGCTCCGGCAAGAGCTGCAAGTGCGCCGGAGACAAGCACGCCGGAATAGCGCATGCGATCAACATTGATTCCTGCACTATCAGCAGTTGCAGCACTTTCCCCGGTTGCACGAAGCCTCAGTCCATAAGGTGTCCTGAAAAGAATCAGTTGACCAGCAACAACTGAAACAACCGCCGCTAGAAAAAGCGGATCCATAAACAGAGAGGGAACCTCAATACCAGCAATCCGCTCTGAATTCATCGAACTTCCGAAGAGAAGAGTAAGCCCAAAACGAGTTGCGCCCATAACAAGAATATTGATGGCAATACCAGCGACAATCTGGTCAGCCTTCAGAGTAACCGTCATAAAGGCAAAAAGTAACGCCACACCCAGGCCACAGAGAAGAGCCAGAAAAATTCCCATCAGAGCTGAGCCTGTCCGGTACTGGCCAAAAGCTGCACCGAATGCGCCGACAAGCATCATGCCTTCAAGAGCAAGATTGACCACTCCACCACGTTCAGAGAATGTTGCACCGACAGAGGTTAGAATGTATGGCACAGCAAGACGCGCAATTTGCAGAAGAATAACAAGCGGTTCAATCCCCATAATAAATAAGAATGAATATCCTTTCCGGTAGTTTTTCCATACGTTTTTTACTAAATTTCGGCTCTGTTAAAAAATAGTCAACTTCACCTGTTTTATCACCATCGACTCAAGTTTTTTTGGGTGAAACAAACATAATTACTCCTGAAAATCATGCCAAAATCTGAGATTAGCAACAAAACGGCTGCCAGTAAACAATACATTTACAGTTTTTCAGGCGTCTCTTCTGAAGGTGATGCGTCCATGAAAAACCTGCTTGGAGGAAAAGGCGCTAACCTTGCTGAAATGGCCAACATCGGATTACCGGTTCCTCCGGGATTCACCATTTCAACCGAAGTTTGTAC
>CAIYWF010000085.1 GCA_903929845.1 uncultured Chlorobiaceae bacterium
ATTCACGAACCGGCAACCAGAGAGTCCACCTTGTCCTCCTCCTTCGCCTACCACACAATAAATTTCTCGACATCTGGAAGATCAAAATCAACAATCACCATTTTGGCCGCCCGGCGTGAGGTGCCGCCCGACTTGATGGCTACTGCCGCTGAATCAAAAATTTTAAGAAAGCTCATCAGCACGGAAGAGCTTCCGCCGCCGCTCAGCTTTTCCCCGCCCGAACGAAGGTTCGAGTAGTTGGTGCCGGAGCCGCTGCCGAACTTGAAGACCCTCGCCTCACGCATTGCCAGATCGAAAATCCCGCCATCGTTGACCAGATCATCATTGACCGACTGGATAAAACAGGCATGAGCCTGCGGCCGGGAATAGGCGTCCCCCGACTCCTTCACCTCGCCACTTGCGGGATCAACATAATAATGACCCTGGGCCGGACCGGTTGTTCCATAAGCAAAATTAAGCCCCGTATTAAACCACTGCGGCGAATTGGGTGCGCCCATCTGCCCAAGAATCATGAAGGCAACTTCGTCATAAAATGCCTGAGCATCGTCGGGCGTATCAAAATACTGGTTCTTTTCGCCCCACTCCTTCCAGCAGCCCGCCATACGATGCACCACCTGTTTGATTGAATGCTCACTGCCCGTCACCGGCTTGCCCTCGCTGTCGGTTATCTCGTTACCCTTTTCATCACGCTGTGGAATGCCCGTTTTGCGGAAATACTTCTGCGCAAGAATATCGGCAGCGACCTGCGACCACTGCTGCGGCACCTCTACATTGTTCATTTCGAAAACCTTTGACCCATCGGGATTGCGGAGAACTGAAGTCCTTGTCGAGTATTCGAACCGGTCATACACATTTTGGCCAGGGATGGTGAACAGACGAGATATTTTCATGAGGTCTCAGGAGTAGAAATTTGATGGAGTGAAGTATAGAATACTTTATAATAATCAGTTACAGGTCATAGGGAAACAAAAAAGGCCTGTAACAAACCTTGATGTTCCAGATGCTTAGCAATATAACATTTATCAAAAAAGTTGGGTATAGCTCTCTCTGAGAAGGGGAAAAAAAGCAAGTTGCTACATGGGCAAATGCATTGGTATGGGTATTTTATCACTTCGGCTTTATTGCTGAAAAAAGTTACCTTGAAAAACATCTTTCCGCGATGTTTTTTTTGCGTTACATGAGTTATGAGTGTACTGAAGTCGTCGTCAAATGAAAATTCTTGAATATACAGGTCTTGATACCTCAAGCGTCAAAGCAGGCTATCACAAAGTAAAGGAAGCGCTTGCCCGTGATGATTTTCGTGCAGCCCAAGTCAAAAAACTGGTCAATCTCACCCATGGCAAGTTTTACAGGGCGAAGCTTGATGCGGCTAACCGGTTGCTTTTTACCCTGGTGCGTCATGGCGATGAGATCTGTGCCCTGATACTTGAGGTAATTACCAGCCATAACTATGATAAATCCCGTTTTTTGCGGGGGGCAGTGATTGATGACCTAAAAATTCCTGATATTGATGCCTGTGAGGCGATAAAGGAGGCTGAGCCTTTACGCTACCTCCATCCCGAGCATACCGCAATTCATCTGCTCGATAAACCCATCTCCTTTGATGATGCACAGGAATCAGTTTACCGCCAGAAACCTCCACTGATTATTGTTGGCAGCGCTGGCAGTGGAAAAACCGCTCTGATGCTTGAGAAGCTGAAAGATGCTGAAGGCGAGGTGCTCTATGTGACCCACTCGGTTTATCTTGCCCAGAACGCCCGCAACATATATTATGCCAATGGTTTTGAGCATTCTGGACAGGAGGCGCAGTTTCTTTCGTACCGTGAGTTTGTAGAGTCTATTCGAGTTCCTTCCGGTCGGGAAGCTACGTGGCGCGATTTTTCATCCTGGTTTTTCAGGATGCAGAACTCCTTTAAAGGTATTGATGCTCACCAGGCATTTGAGGAGATTCGTGGTGTCATTACTGCCGGTGAAGGAGCTGTTCTGAATCGCGAGGAATATCGCCTTCTCGGGATTCGCCAATCTATTTTTCCTGAAAATGAGCGTGACAAACTTTACGATCTTTTTGAAAAATATCGACAGTGGCTTGCTGATGAGGAGCTGTTCGACCTGAATCTCGTAGCCCATGAATGGGTTGCTACTCCCCGATACGATTTTGTTGTGATTGATGAGGTGCAGGATTTGACTATAGCGCAGCTCTCACTGGTTCTGAAGATGCTTAAAAAACGAGGCCACTTCCTTCTCTGTGGCGATTCCAACCAGATTGTACATCCCAACTTTTTCTCCTGGAGTCAGGTCAAAACGCTCTTCTGGAATGATCCGAAACTTGCTGGCCAGCAACAGTTGAGTGTGCTTACTGCCAATTTTCGTAATGGAACCGAAGCGACAAGGATTTCCAATCAACTGCTCAAAATCAAGCATCAGCGTTTTGGTTCTATTGATCGGGAGAGCAACTTTTTGGTTCAGGCTGTGGGGGGGGAGCCGGGGCAGGTGGTACTGATGGCCGACAAGGATGAGGCCAAGCGTGATCTCGACAAAAAGACGAAACAATCAACCCGTTTTGCGGTGCTGGTGATGCGTGAAGAGGATAAACTGGAGGCACGAAAACATTTCGCAACCCCTCTTCTGTTCTCTATTCATGAAGCCAAAGGTCTTGAGTATGACAATATCGTCCTTTTCAAGTTTGTTTCTGGCTATCGGGCAGAGTTTAATGAAATTGTTGACGGAGTCTCCAGAGAGGAACTCTCTATTGAAACGCTTGAGTATCGAAGGGCAAAAGACAAAGGAGACAAATCGCTTGAAGTCTATAAATTTTTTGTGAATGCGATTTATGTCGCCTTGACGAGAGCGATCAAGAACATCTACATCATTGAATCTGATATTGGTCATCGGTTGTTTACCCTCCTTGATTTGGCAAGCGCCAGCAAGGTGAGTGTTGACGCATCAGAATCATCACTTGAAGAGTGGCAGAAAGAGGCCAGAAAGCTTGAGCTTCAGGGCAAACAGGAGCAGGCCGAGGCTATTCGCCGCACTATTCTGAAGGAG
>CAIYWF010000086.1 GCA_903929845.1 uncultured Chlorobiaceae bacterium
CCGAAAGTGTTGCAGAGAACAGCGTTGATGGTGTCACAGCACCTCTCTTCTATGTGCTGTTCTTCGGTCCGGTCGGCGCCATTGCCTACAAGGCGATCAATACGCTCGACTCCACCTTTGGCTATAAAAATGAACGCTATCTTGAGTTTGGCTGGGCTGCGGCCAAGCTTGACGATCTTGCCAACTATCTGCCAGCAAGAGTAACGGTTCTCGTCATTGCACTGGCGGCGGCTATCAGTAAACTCCAGATTTATGATATCTTTCAAGCCGTTCGTCAGGGTGCCAGGATTCACGCAAGTCCCAATGCCGGATATCCAGAATGCGCTTATGCCGGTGCGCTCGGCGTCACCTTTGGCGGTGGCAGGAGTTACGGTGGGGAGTTCCATAATTCCCCATTGCTTGGTGTCAGAGCGGGGAAGTGTTCGTCGCTCACGATCCGTCAGAGTGTGAGGCTGATGCGGATGACGGCGGTGTTGTTTCTTGCTCTTGGGGTGGGGATCAGAGTGGTGTTGCAGTTGGTGGTGTAAATGCTGCGCTTCGCGCATCGAAGTGTAATATAGTGTCCGGCGGCTTGGGAAAGTGTAAATCGGTCGCCGAGTAGCGCGAAGCGCGTATCGAGGCGCAGCGGTAACTTGACGGACAATCAAGGAAATAGCTTACAATAACCTCTGATTTCAGATACTCATGGGTTTTATGTATATCTTAAAATGCGCTGATGGAAGCTATTATACCGGCAGTACTGTCAATTTGGAAATCCGTTTCCATCAACATCAGCATGGCGAGGGTGCAAATTATACGAAAAAGAGACTGCCGGTAGAGTTGATCTATTTTGAAGAGTATTCGCGAATAGATGAAGCTTTTTACAGAGAAAAGCAGGTGCAGCATTGGAGCAGGAAAAAGAAAGAAGCATTGATTGAAGGTAAATATTCTGATTTGCCAGAGCTTGCGAAAAAGATATGGAAGAAGGACGCATGAACCGGTCGCCGAGTAGCTATCTCCGGTCGCCGAGTAGGCCGAAGGCCGTATCGAGGCGCAGGTTGGTGATGGTCACTTCGATACGCGCTTTGCGCTACTCAGTGACCGGTGGCTTGGTTAGGTGTAGATCGGTCGTTGAGTAGGGCGAAGCCCGTATCGAAACGACTTGTATCTACCAAAGATATAAACAGAAATGCTTCATGGGACACCAGTTGTCCTCACTTAACATATTTTAGAATGAGCACTATCAAACTGTTTGAAGAAAAAAAAGTGCGAAGCCATTGGGATGCCGAAACAGAGGTTTGGTACTTTTCCGTAATTGATGTTGTTGAAATATTAACAGACAGCCCCAGACCAAGAAAATATTGGAATGCGCTGAAAACTAAACTAAAAGCAGAAGGAAATGAAACGTCCCAAAAATTGGGACAGTTGAAAATGCAGGCAGAAGACGGAAAAATGCGGGAAACAGATGTTGCTGATACAGCAACATTATTGCGGATTATTCAGTCCATCCCTTCGCCCAAAGCAGAACCCTTTAAACAATGGCTGGCGAAGGTAGGTTATGAGCGGATGCAGGAGATGAATGATCCATCATTGGGTATGGATAGAGCTCGTGCAAACTGGCAAAAAATGGGGCGTAGCGAAAAATGGATTCAGCAGCGAATGACCGGGCAGGAAACCAGAAATAAACTCACTGATTATTGGAAAGATGCAGGTATAAAAGAAAAAGATGAGTTCGCTATGCTTACCAACATCATTCATAAGGAATGGACTGAGTTAACGGTAAAGGAGCATAAACAGTTAAAAGGGTTGGAATGGCAGAATCTTCGTGACCACATGAGTGAAGCGGAATTGATTTTTACGGCATTAGCAGAACTTTCGACCCGTCAAATTGCAGATAGTGAAAAAGCACAGGGCTTAACCGAGAATACAAAGGCAAGTAAAAAAGGTGGATCTGTAGCCAGGAATGCACGCAAAGAATTGGAAGCAAAAACCGGAAAATCGGTTATAACAGGTGAGAATTTTCTGCCTCCTTCTGAAGAGGAGAAATTGCTTCAGAGAAAGTAGTGAATATGTTCATTTTACAATCCGGAGACTGAGTCCGAAGAGCGGGTTTGGCGAGATGGTCACCTCGATACGCGCTTTGCGCTACTCGGTGACTGGCGGCGGTGGTGTATTGAAAGTATATTTAGCAGTGGGATTGAGATCGTAATCAATAATTACTAAAAATGGAAAAAATATTGACTGAATTGTTGGTTGAGTTATTGGATTATCTGAGTAAAGATCAGAGAAATTCGGAGTTGGTTGAGATTGATTTTTCGGAAGAAATTAAGAAATTAATAATTGATAAACTTGATAAAATCACCTCTTCAGATAAAATTAACGATCTTAAAAATCATGTCGTTGAGTGCTCATGGGGGACATATATTATTGGTGTTGAATGGAAAAGTAGTATAAAAGAATTGTGTTTAGTATGTGAGGAGGGGAGGTGGCCAATTGTTCATATAAAAAAGGGTGGTAACATTGTTATTAAGCCATTAGAAATTCAAAAATATTTAAATAATACACAATATGGAAATATTTTTCTATACTGATATTTGAGAATTTTTTTTTCATTAAAATTGCTTTCCTTTTGTTTGCTTTGTAAAAAAAACTTATAAATGTATTAATAATATTTTTTGATATGTTTAAATCAATATTTTCATTTAAAGGAAGAATAAGAAGACTTGAGTATGGTATAAGCACTATTATCTATTCATTCTCAACTGCGATTCTAAAGTTAACAATTTCTTCAATAGCAGCAAATAATCACACGAATTCATTTTCCGAATATCGACTTCTTTTTTTATTATTAATTTTACCATTATTGTTTTTTTGGTGTACACAAGGCGCTAAAAGATGTCATGATATTAACAAAAATGGATGGTGGCAATTAATACCATTTTTTCCATTTTTCTTAATCTTTAAAGAAGGTGACTTCGGTGATAACAAGTATGGTAAAACCCCAAAAGATCAGGATAAAGATAATCTGAAAAATAAAAAAGTCGCCTCTATTGCTGGCACAAATATTAAGAAAAAAAATAATGAGTTAAATATATATTCACTACAAAACGATTTCGACACCAAAAAGAAAACTTTAGTAAAACTTAAAGAAGAAAAAATTATATCAGATAACTTATATGAAATTAAATTACTTGATTTAGAAAATCAATTCAAAAAAGATAAGGAAGATTTGCTTCTTAAGCATAAAAATAAAAAAACAGATCAAGCAATTTCTGAGAGATTTAATTCTGAGAGAAAAACGTTAGATCAATCTTTAGACTTAAAGTTACTTACTAAAGAAGAGCATCAAGTAATGGTTGACGATCTTTATAATAAGATCAAGAAAGACGTACAATATGTTTTTGAAAAGCAGGTTAATAATCCAAATACTTCAGTCGATGAAAGTAGTAACTCCGCTGTTAGCGATGCTTCTTCTGTTGTTTTTCTTGCGTCTTTAGTGGTGGTATTAATTATGATTGTAATATTTGTAGCAGTATCAAGCAAAGCACCTACAGCTCCTGAAGCTCCAGTAGAAGCACCCATCGAAGCTCCCGCAAAATATCCACCCCCATCTATTACGACTGAAATTCTAAAAAATGAAAGGGTCTTTAAAATTGGTGAAAATTATGGCGGCGGTATAATTTTTTCTCTTGATAGTACAGGTAAACATGGTTTGATTGCTTCAGCAGAAGACCAAAGTTCTTGGAGTGAATGGGTGAATGCGTTATTAATATGCAGGAAATATCGCGGGGGTGGTTTTAGTGATTGGTATCTACCGAGTAAAGATGAACTTGATAATCTTTATAAATATTGCAATGCTGTAGCTGATACTTTTGAAAGCGACGACAAGACTACCTTTTACTGGACATCAACAGAGAATAGTGCGACACATGCGTGGGCTCAGAATTTTAGTAATGGTAATCAGATTTCTGGTGCGAAAGACGCTTTGGCTCGTGTTCGTCCTGTGCGGGCTTTTTAATCTCTAAGGGTTTAATTTTCAACCGTTTGCGGTGAATTATGTTAAACTTTCTCCCAAAAACAGATACCCCGCTGCTTGCGGAGGGGGGCGTTCATTTAAGAAAAATCTCCTCGTGATAGTACAGTTTTTATACCCATTATTGCTAAGTGTTTTGTTATGAATTTTAAGGAAACAATAAATATAATTAAAATAATTTTTGAGTTTCTTGTGCCATTAATATCTATTTTCACCTTAATTAAAGGTATTTGTGAATACTCAAAAGCACAGAAATGGAAAAAATCTGAGTTTCTTGCCAAAGAAATAAAAGAGTTTAATAATGATTCTGATGTACAAAATGCATTTTTAATGCTCGATTGGAATAATATAGATATAACAACTTTAAATATAAATGTAGAGGAAACTAAGAAGATATATTTTAATGATCGTCTGTTTGAAAATTCGTTAAAACATCATAAGGAAAAAACATTTACTCCAGAGGAAGCAGTTATTAGATTAATTATGGATGCGTTTTTGTTTAAGCTTGGAATGTTTCAGAATTATCTCGAGAGTAAACTTATTACTGCGAATGATCTGAAACCTTATATTATTTATTGGATAGAAATTATCGGTGATACTAATAACGATAGAAAAAGTAAGAGCGTCAGGCTTCAGCTTTGGAGATATATTAATTATTATCGATATGATTCTGTTATCAAACTTTGCAAAAATTATGGGTTTAATATTGGAACTGAGAAGAAACCGATCTTAACAACATACAAAACTGAAGCTTAACCCCTCATGACCCCAAGACGTATCCTCCTCTTCACCGGAAACGGTAAAGGCAAAAGCACAGCGGCCTTTGGAATGCTGGCAAGAGCACTGGGCCACGGCATGAAAGCCAGAGTGATCCAGTTTGTAAAATCTGATGATGCTGTTGGCGAACAGCGCTTTTTCAGTCAACTTGATGGAGTTGAGTGGGAGCAGTTCGGCAAGGGATTTCTGCCTCGCGATCGCCAGAGCCCAAAAATGGAGGAGCATAGAGCTGCTGCACGAGCAGGGCTTGATGCGGCGATTGCTGCTCTTGCTTCTCCTGATTACGACGTTGTACTGCTTGATGAACTCTGTTTTGCGGTTGGCCATAACCTTATCGCAATCGAGCCGTTGCTTGAGGCGCTACGGTCGTCAGAAGATGGCAAGATTGTGGTGATGACGGGTCGCAATGCACCAGAAGCGCTGGTGGCTGTTGCTGATACGGTGACGGAGATGACGATGATTAAACATGGGTATCAGCAGGGGATTCCTGCGCAGAAGGGTGTTGAGGATTGATGATTATGAAGCGTATCAAGCGTTCAGCGGTTTGTGCCGATAACAGTTTTACCACGCAAAGCCGCAGCAGGGGAGCGTGGAGGATGTTGCTCTTTTTTGCGGCGCTCATGGCGTTGCTTGCTCTTTCCATGCTTCTTGGACCTTCGGGAATCGGTATTCCTGATATGGAATCACCTTCGGGCAGTGCTATTCTCTCGCTTCGGTTCAGTCGTCTCCTGATGGGGATGATGACCGGCGCGGCACTTTCGGCGTCCGGAGTAGTCTTTCAGGCGCTGCTGCGCAACCCTTTAGCCGAACCTTATGTGCTCGGAGTGAGTGGCGGGGCTGGTCTTGGCGCAACCCTGACAATACTTGCCGGGACGGGAGTGCTTGCCTCGTTCAGCCTGCCGATTGTGGCCTTTCTTTCGGCGGTGGTGACGTTGATGGTGGTGTACGGCATCGCCAGCCAGGGGTCAAGTGGTCAGCCATCCGTCTATAGTCTTATTCTCAGCGGTGTTATTGTAAGCTCAATCTGCTCAAGCATTATCATGTTTCTGGTATCCACCGCTAGCGTTGAGGGGATGCACAATGTGATATGGTGGATGCTTGGCAGTCTTCAGCCAGTCTCGGCAGGCCAGCAGCTCCTCTCAGCGGCGCTGCTTTTCGGGGCGCTTGCGGGAATATGGCTGCTCTCTCCACGTCTCAATGCCCTTGCGCTTGGGCGTGAGATGGCCCATTATCAAGGTCTTCATGCCGATCTGGTTATTGTTATCGGTCTGCTGTTTGCGACGCTTCTGGCTGCCATCGCGGTCTCCCTTTCCGGGATGATTGGCTTTGTCGGGCTCATTGTGCCTCACGTCATGCGTGCCATCTTCGGGCCTGACCACCGAAAGCTTGTC
>CAIYWF010000087.1 GCA_903929845.1 uncultured Chlorobiaceae bacterium
GATCAGCGTTCCAAGAGCGTCAGCCTTCGAAAGACGTGGAATCTGGTTGCGAAACTCAAAGTTTTCGAGAATATCCTGAACATTCGGAGAAAAGCCATCAAGGTAAGCCTCAAAGTCGGCCTTAAGCTGTTGCTGGCTTGCGCGGGCACGAAGATCGCGCAGGTTAAATTTTGAGGTATTGTAGAAGGCCTGCCCGGCGGCCTGCCGCAAGGCTTGATCCTGATGGATAATACCCGCCTTGTCGAGCGAAGCTTTCAACTCGATTACCTCCCGCTTGGTTGGCTCAAGCACCGAGTCGAGCCGCCGCAGCACGGTCATTGGCAGAATAACGTCGCGGTATTTACCCCGAACATAGAGGTCGCGCAACACGTCATCGGCAATGCCCCAGATGAAATTGGCGATCCAGTTAAGTTGAACTTGCTCCATATATGCGTTTAATGCCGGGAGCCTGATTGAAAACTCTCTCGGGTAGTTGCTCTGCCGAGTAAATTTACAGAATGATTCTCTCTTCAGCCACACTTTACTTTTGCCGGTGTGCCAGAGGCACCTTTTGATGCAAGGAGGCTATGATTGGCAAAAACACGCTTTTTCTCAATTATTACCCTTCAACGTCGTACCAATCCCGAGCAGGTCTGCAATGTTGGCCGCAGGATCAATAATCGGCCTGATGAGCGGAGAGGCACAGGTCATCAGCGTCGTAACGCCTGGCCCGTGACCGGCTTCAAGGCAGTCACTGTGTATAACGATACCAATAGTAATGGCCCCTTTGCGGTATGCTCTGCCGTAACGGTTGTCGTGGTCAAGCAGGGCAACAAAGTCCCCGAGACGTATTTTGTCAATCCCATACTCCTGAACAGTGTCGGCATCGCTGGTCATAATATCGTAATCTCCTTTGGCGACATGGGCTGAACCGATACCGGAGCCCATGCAGACTGCTGGCACGATGGTGGTGACTGGCACTTCGAGCACGCCTCCCTCAAGTTCCCGGATCTTCATGGCGTGGAGCAAAGTCGGGTCTAGATTGAACAGTGCGATATCTGGATAATCAATGAGTTTCAGTCCCTGCCCTTTGCCGCGAATGATGATGGTGTCGCTGTAGAGCATCTTCTCTTTGACATCGCGATCAAAATTGACAATCACATGCTCTGACCCACCATGGTGACCGAGAACACGACCTTCAGCCCCTTTGGCCTCACCGGTCGCAACAGTCGCCGTGTTGCCTGCACAAGAGAATATCTGCAAACCAACGTTTGGATGCTCGAAAGGTTTCATGGTATCGGCAGTACAACTGACTCCTGGTTCAATATGGTCGCCTGCCCAGCCGAATGCCGGATCGCCGACCTGAACGTTCAGGGTAATACCTCCGATTGCGGGAAGAAGAAAGGGGGCGCCCTGATGGTCCACCTCCCAGGTTCCTCTGGTTTTTGGCTGGCCTGGGTGGCACTGCAGCAGAAATTCTACAAGTTTTTGTTTGTTTGTGTTAAGCATGACTTCCTTGTAATTGTTTTAATCTTGTAAAGATGTCAGGAATATTATCTATCGAATCCCGGGCGAATAAATGCGCGCGCTGCAGGAAAAACAACTTCAACTGAACGACGCAACCGATCGAGATGAAGCAGAATTGAAAGCGTGCTGTCTTCTTGAGCGGGATACTCTCCGTAAAGCACACTCCACGCGGCAAGGGTGCGATCAATAGCTATCAAGACAACTTTAGCTGTACCGCTAACGTCATCCTCTATCTCACTGCCCGCAGCCTCCTTTTTGCTGAGACGTCCTTCAATCGCCCGAACAATTTTCGGGTAAATAAAATATTGATAATGTCTGATCACCTGTATCGGCTCTTCAAGAGTGGGTGGAGGGTGAGTCAACAGCGATTCCTCTCCTTCAGAAAGCTCATCGACAGCCGCAAACCATTCATTAACCATGCCTGCATAGAGAATGGCTGCATTCGCACAGGGGTGTTTACGGGCATCACGCTGCAGACTCTCGGGCGGTTCAGAAAAGAGCGTTTCCTTCTGCAGATCATCGGGTTCAATACCCTCCCTTGCGGCAATTTCTCTGATAAGGCGCATAGCCTGCACCAAGGCTTTGCCCATCTCCTGCCAAAATTTCATGTTCAATGCATCAAAATTCTGCAACGCATTACCATGTTCTACCTCTTCAGCTTCAATACGGAACTGAAGGCAACGTGATGTGAATGCACAACGCTCACACCAGCGATCGCAATAAATGTAGATGCCTGGAATCAGGCCCGGTTCATCGGCCATTTCTCAAAATATCTGAATTCAAAAAAACAAAAGGCGCATTATGGTGCGCCCTCTGTTTCTTTGTGTCATAATTAACGCCGCCAGTTACCCGGACAAAACGAAAATAATTTATTGAGGAGTTACATCTTCAGCCTGAAGGCCTTTTGCTCCCTGAGTCACTTCCATCAAAACTTTCTGGCCTTCAACAAGCGTTTTGCGTCCAGTGCCGTTAATTGCACTGTGATGCACAAACACATCTTTTCC
>CAIYWF010000088.1 GCA_903929845.1 uncultured Chlorobiaceae bacterium
AAATGATCTTGATGTCATAGCAGCGACCGCTGGCCCCGGCTTAATCGGCGCTGTTATGGTGGGGCTTTGTTTTGCCCAGGGAATGGCTTATGCGCTCGAAGTACCTTTTGTGCCGGTCAACCACATCGAAGCTCATATCTTTTCTGCTTTTATTAATGAAGGTTCCGGGCACAGCGCACCTGAAGGTGCCTATGTCTCTCTGACCGTCTCCGGAGGCCATACCCTGCTTTCGGTTGTAGCTCCTGATCTCTCCTATACGGTGATTGGCCGGACGCTTGATGACGCCGCAGGAGAGGCGTTCGATAAAACCGGCAAAATGCTCGGCCTCCCCTATCCTGCTGGCCCGGTCATAGACAAACTGGCTGAGATAGGCGACCCGACCTTTCACTTGTTTCCACGGGCACTCACCTCCCAATCGCAGAGCAGTAAAAGCTGGCATGGAAATTTTGATTTCAGCTTTTCGGGCCTGAAAACCTCTGTACTCACCTGGCTGCAGAAACAGAACCCGGAGTTTATTGAGCGCCATAAAGCAGACATTGCTGCCTCGATTCAGGCGGCTATTGTCAGTGTGCTGGTCGAAAAGAGCATTGCGGCAGCACGCATCAGAAATGTCATGGCGGTCTCGATTGCCGGAGGCGTGAGCTCCAACTCTGCGCTGCGAAAAGCCATGAAAGAGGCCTGCGACAAAGAAGGCCTTGCGCTGCATCTGCCAGGCATCACCTACTCGACCGACAACGCTGCAATGATTGCCACACTTGCAGGACTGAAACTCTCTCGGGGAATGAAGGCTGAGCGCAACTACAATGTGGCGCCATACGCAAGCTTTGCCGCTGGCGCAAAGAAGGGATGATTGAAATAGTTCTATAAATACATTACATTAATGCTCACCAAAAAGCTGTTATGTTTTTTTAATGTCACGACCCTCTTATGCACAATACTCTACTGTCACTACTTCTTTTTGCACCTCCCGTCGCAGGTCAGGCTGCACCAAACCCGTTGATTCAGATTGTCCCGTTAGTCCTTATCTTTGTTGTCTTTTATTTCTTCATGATTCGTCCTCAGCAGAAAAAACAGAAAGACCGTGAAAAAGTGCTCGACAGCCTGAAACGAGGCGATAAAATTGTCACTATTGGCGGTGTTCATGGCACCGTTGCCGGGATTGATACTGAAAAGAAAACTGTTCTTGTTCAGGTAAGTGATACCACAAAAATCACGTTTGACCGCACCGCCATTGCCAATATTGACAAGCAGGATTCGGGCGATAAACTCACGACCAAAGAGTAAGAAGATTATAATGCAGCCAATACGAGCAAAACTGGTACTGGAAAACGGCTCTGTCTATAGAGGGACGGCATTCGGCCATCTCGGAGAAGCAACCGGTGAGGTGGTGTTCAATACATCGATGACCGGATATCAGGAAATTCTGACCGATCCTTCCTATGCCGGTCAGATGGTGATGATGACCTATCCGCTGATAGGAAACTATGGTATTAATCCAACCGATAACGAATCGGGAAAAATTTGGGCATCGGCCTTTATTGTTCACGAAGTATCGCGCATCCACAGTAACTTCGAAGCATCGCAAAGTCTTGACTCTTTGCTCAGGGATTCCGGGGCCATGGGGCTTGCCGGTATTGATACCCGCAGGCTTGTGCGCGAAATCCGTGAAAAAGGGGCCATGCGGGGAATTATTTCTGTGCTTGATGAGAGCGATGAAAAGTTGAGAGAGAAAGCACTTCAGAGCCCTGAAATGTCAGGCCGGGATCTGGTCAAAACCGTTACCGTCGCCGAAAATTATACTCTTGAACGGGAGGATGCCCGCTACCATGTAGCCGCTATTGATTTCGGCATTAAAACAAATATTCTTCGGATGCTGCGCCAGGCAGGATGCAAGGTTACGGTATTAAAGGCTGGGACGTCTGCAGAAGAGATAATCGCACTCAACCCTGACGGGGTTTTTCTCTCGAATGGCCCTGGCGATCCCTCAGCGGTAGGTTACGCTACTGAGACCATCAAAAAACTTGTCGATTATAACCGGAGCACAGCTCCCCTGCCAATCTTCGGTATCTGTCTCGGTCACCAGTTGCTTTCGCTGGCTTTTGGTGCTGAAACCTACAAACTCAAATTTGGCCACCACGGCGGTAATCACCCGGTTAAAAATCTAAAATCCAGTCAGATAGAGATAACATCACAGAACCACGGTTTTGCGGTGACCATGGAGTCGCTCCCTGAAGAGCTTGAAATGACCCATCTCAATCTGTATGACAATACCGTTGAGGGGATAAAACACAAACAACTCCCCTGCTTTTCGGTACAGTACCATCCCGAAGCCGCACCGGGACCACATGATTCGAACTATCTTTTTGAGGAGTTCACCTCGCTTATGGATTTAACTCAACCCATTTTATTGAAGAGATGAAAAAAAGATTATTTACTCCGGGCCCAACCCCGGTGCCTGAAAATGTCATGCTTCGCATGGCGGCTCCGATTATTCATCACAGGAACCCCGAGTTCATGGAGATTTTGACCAGGGTTCACGAAGATCTCAAATATCTTTTCAGAACAACCCAACCGGTTGTCGTGCTCAGTTGTTCCGGAACCGGTGGCATGGAAGCAACGATTTCAAGCCTCTTCAAACAGGGCGACAAGGT
>CAIYWF010000089.1 GCA_903929845.1 uncultured Chlorobiaceae bacterium
AACCTGTTGAAGATAAGCTCGCTCTGCGACGCTGTCAGGTGCGACATGGCCATGCTGATTCTTAAAAGCATTTTCAATACTACCTGGAATATGTTTGGCCTTTCCATGGAAAATGAGTTCTGGCAAGAGGCAATCGCTACAGTAAAGCGCCTTCACCCGAACTTTATCTTTCTTGCTGAATCGTACTGGAACAAAGAGTGGGAGCTCCAGCAACAAGGATTTGACTTTACCTACGACAAGCCATTTTACGATTATCTCAGCAACAGCGAGGTCGATATTGAAAAACTGACCGGTCATTTGCTTGCTCCGTGGGATTACCAGGAACATCTTTGCCGATTTATAGAAAACCATGATGAGCCTCGGGCGGCTGAAAAATTGGGGCTGAATAACAAAGCCGCAGCTCTTATATCACTCACCTCTCCAGGTATGCAACTTATCCATCAAGGGCAGATGGATGGTTTTCGGAAAAAAATTCCTGTACAACTTATCAGCCCGGCGACTGAACCCCGCGACCTGAAACTGACCGAGTTCTATAAACAACTCTTTTTACTTCAAAAAAGTACTCTCTTTCAAGAAGGTCGTATAGAATGGCTTGACCTGAATACCTCGTACAAATCGCATTGTCTGGGATTTCGCCGATTCACAACTGAGGCCAATGCCTTTATTCTGGCAAATTTCAGCAACATGAGCATAAACCTTTCATTCGGACACGCTGTGCTTGAAAACATCACCATCGAAGATCTCAAAATCCTCAGCACAGAACTCATAAACAAAACATGCGATATTACTTGTGCTGAAATGATGATCAAAATGATCCTATCACCTCATGAAGCAGTAGTTATAACATTCATAAAAAAGTCAATATCTAAAAAAGAACTCTCTCTTCAGGACAAGTCTGCTTGAGAAAAATTTTGACCTTGTTCATACCATGCAAGTCTTTACACACACCATCACCGTACGAACCACAAGGCCGATTGAAATTATCGACATTAGCTCTGAGGTATCTGCATCTCTCTCATCAACAGGGCTCGATAGAGGGCAGATCACTGTCATAAGCCGTCATACAACCGCCTTTATCAATATCAATGAAAAAGAGGGGCGTCTTCTTGAAGATATGGAGACCTTTCTCAAACGACTTGTTCCCAAAGATGGCAACTACCTGCATAACCTCAATCCGATTGATGGTCGACACAATGCCCACTCTCATCTGCTCGGGCTGTTTATGAACAGTTCAGAAACGATTCCTTTTTCAGAAGGGAAAATGCTGCTTGGGCAATGGCAGTCAGTTTTTTTTGTGGAACTTGACGGGCCACGCGCAGAGAGAACTATTCTCCTGCAGATTTCAGGAATATAGGCAAGAGTGCATGCAAGGAACCGGGAAGGCTCAAGCATGGTTAATGTTATTATAAAAGTAACCTGAAGCCTTAAAATACGATGCCCGACTCAATTCCTGTTCCCATTACTCAACAGACAACACTTCTCTCGGCAATCCATTCACCAGATGATCTCAAAAAGCTCTCTCTTGCTGAACTCCAGAGACTGGCTGATGAATGCCGCAGTGAGGTCATTGATCTTGTATCCGTCAATGGCGGCCATTTTGCTTCAAGCCTTGGCGTCGTCGAGCTGACCGTAGCGCTGCATCATGTTTACAGCACTCCCCGCGACAAAATTATATGGGATGTCGGCCACCAGGCCTACGTCCATAAAATCCTGACCGGAAGAAAAGAGAAGATGCAGACCAACCGGCAATACAACGGACTTGCCGGTTTTCCCAAGAGAACAGAAAGCCCTCATGACGCTTTTGGAGTCGGCCACGCATCAACCTCCATTTCCGCAGCAGCAGGAATTGCCACTGGAGCAAAGCTGGCCGGAAGTAATGAGAAGGTTATCGCCGTGATTGGGGACGGAAGCATGACCGGAGGCATGGCATTTGAGGCGATGAACCATCTCGGAGATCTGAAAAGTGATGTTCTTGTCATTCTCAACGACAACCAGATGGCCATCTCGCCAAGTACCGGCGGACTCAGAACCCATCTGATCAACATGACCTTCAGCAAGAGTTACAACAAGGCGCGGTCTCTGCTCTGGAAATCGATCTCCCTGGTCAACAATGAGCTTGGCGAGAAGGCAAAAACGGCCATTCGCAAACTTGAGGATGGGTTCAAGGCCGCATTAACACCGGGAGCATTTTTTGAGGCGCTCGGCCTGAGATATTTTGGGCCGATTGATGGTCACAACATGGAACAGCTCGTCAAGGCTCTCAAGGAGATGCAGGCGCTTCCCCACCCCAAACTGCTGCATGTTAACACCACAAAAGGCAAAGGGTTCAAACCTGCTGAAGAGAACCAGAGCAAATGGCACGCACACAACGGCGGCTTCGATACCACAACCGGTAAAAACCTCAAAACTGCTGACAGCTCGCTGCCACCGAAATACCAGGAGGTCTTTGGTGAGGCGCTGGTCGAACTTGCCCTTAAAGATACCCGGATTACCGCCATTACCGCCGCCATGCCAAGCGGCACCTCGCTCGACCTCTTCCAGAACGCCCTGCCAAACCGTTTTTATGATGTCGGTATCGCGGAACCCCATGCCGTCACTTTTGCCGCAGGGCTGGCAACACAGGGGTTCAAGCCGGTCTTTGCGGTTTATTCGACCTTTCTCCAGCGCGCGTTTGACCAACTGATTCATGACGTGGCGCTGCAAAACCTGCACGTTGTCTTTGCCATTGACCGCGCCGGTCTTGTGGGCGAAGACGGCCCCACCCACCACGGAGCGTTCGACCTCTCTTATCTTCATGCTGTTCCAGGGCTTGTCATTATGGCGCCAGCAGATGAACAGGAGCTGCGCGATATGCTCTACACCGCGCTCTATGACGTGAAAGGCCCGGTTGCCATCCGATATCCGAGAGGAAACGGTACAGGCATACCCTTGCGGAAAAACTTCACCTCTCTTCCCATCGGAAAAGCGGAGATTCTCCGTCAAGGGCAAGGGTTGGCTCTGCTCAGTATTGGAAACATGACCGGAAAGGCGCTGGAAGTAGCGGGCTTGCTGGAAAAAGAGGGCATTGAGGCTACCGTGGTCAATATGAGATTCCTCAAGCCACTCGACGCCGACATGATTGAGGAGCTGGCATCACGCTCAACCCATTTTGCTGTGATTGAGGAAAACAGCGCAATCGGCGGACTGGGCAGCAGCGTCATCGACCACCTCAATGCCTCGGGGCAGCATCGCTCTGTGCTGAAAGTTGCGCTGCCAGATGCATTTGTGACCCATGGACATATCGACGACCTCTACAGGAGCATCGGTTTCGACACCCCGACAATGGCAGCTCGAATAAGGCAATTTTACAATGAGGGCCAGAGATGAAAAAACGCGAGCAAAACAAGCACCACCCTGACTGATAGATTGGCAAACAACCCGGCAAGCAGATCATCAGCCATGATTCCCCAACCGCCCGGAAAACGCTGGACCGCATCGACAGGCCCCGGCTTTGCTATATCGAAAACGCGGAAAAAGGCAAGCGAGAGCAGAACAGGCAACCATCCACCAGGAAGAAAAGCAAGAGCCAGCCACTGACCGGCTAGCTCATCTATCGTCACAATCGAGGGGTCATTACCGCACTCCTCCTCCATCAGCGTTCCTGACCAGACGCCAACAACACTGCAAAGAGCAACAAGGGAGAGCAGAAGGGGCGGCTCATGCAGTATCGGAATGAAATAATAGCAGAGAACGGCCACAATGCTCGTCACCGTACCGGGAGCTACAGGAAAATAACCTATTCCGAAACAGGTAGAGAGAATTTTTGCTGCAAGCCTCTTCATGCTCTCAGTGACCCTGAAGAGGCTTCTGAAAGTACGTGCTCCAATTGCTGACAAGGTATGAGATACCGGTATAAACGGTAAAAACAGTTACCACCAGCATGATAGAGTCCAGATAACCTGAAGCCAAAAAATGGCTGATCGTGAGCGACATACCTTTGCCAAAAAAAGCCGCCTCCCTCATCAGAATGAGCGCCATAATCAGATAGACAAAGAGATTCTGCACCAGGGTTTTGTACTTCGCCTCAACACTGGTCACCACCGGCCTGTTTTTATATTCAGCATAAATCCGCAGCGCCGTCACCACAACATCCCTGACAACCACAAGAATCACCATCCAGAGCACCAGATAGCCCATCCAAACGTAGAGCAGAAACGCCGCAGTAATAAGCAATTTATCGGCAAGGGGATCAAGAAAAGCGCCAAGACGAGTCTCAACACCATATTTCCGGGCATGATAACCATCATAAAGATCCGTCAGGGAGGCTACCGTAAAAACAATGACACCAAACAGTTTGAGCCAGGGATCTGCTTGCAGTAACAACGCAACAAAAACAGGAACAAGCAGAATCCGCAATGCGGTCAACTGGTTTGGTATAGTCAGATACTCGTCTTTCAAGCCCTGCCGGATTTATACTATTATCACATCAAAAACGGGATGACCCCATATTTCGCAAGATACAGTATTGCAACCTGTTTTTCAATGGCTCCGCACTGTCTGACAAAATAATGGTTATTACTCAAGCTCGACAAAGGTCACCCCATCCCCGCCTTCACCCCACTCACCAAGCCGAAAGCTCTTGACCGCCGGATGCTGCTGCAAACACTCCGCCGTTCTTTTGCGGAGCGAGCCGGTACCCTTGCCATGCAGAATCGTTGCTGCATAAATGCGGTTAAGGCGCATGGTGTCAAGGAATCTCTCGATTTTCAGGGTTGCCTCATCAGCGGTCAAGCCCCGCACATCAATTTTTGTTGATTCAATCCCTGTCGTCATGGTTGACCAGAAGCTTTTCTGTTGATGCAGTTCGGGCTGTCGCAAACTCTTTTTTGTTTGCGTTTTTGAACTCTTCTCAAGATTTTTCAGCGCAGTGGTTAACCTGAAATTACCGCACAGCACCACCACACTCTCACCATGAACACTCTCAACCTCACCGGAGGTATTGGTATCGAGAATAGAGACAAGGTCGCCTGCACGGATGGTACGATCGACTTTGGCCGCAGCTTCAGCTCTGGCACGCAGAAGCGACTCACTCTTTTCGGCCTGCTGTTTTTTGATGCCAAGTTTTTTCCGTGCCTCATGCACCTTTTTATCGTCGGTTGGGGCCGCTTTAACCTCCTGCAGAATCTCCCGAATCTCCTGTCGGGCCTGCTCCAGCTCCTTCTGAAGCTCCCTCGATGCTCCAAGCTTGTGCGCCCGGCGCTTCTGCTCAAAGGCCGTCTCCGCCTTCTGTAATGAGAACTCCCTTTTCTCACTATCCGCCTTCTCCGCCTCAAGCTGCTGCTTCAGTATACGGTTTTCCTCAAAAAGGCGGCTCAGGTCATCAAGCATCCGATCGAGCCCGATGCGCTCGTGCAGCATAAATCCCGACGCACGCTCCACCATTTTCCCCGGAAAACCCATCCGCTTCATCATGGCAAAGGCAAAACTGTTGCCGGGCAGCCCCTTGACAAACCTGAAGGTGGGCTGAAGCTCCGCCCGGTCAAACTCCATCGCGCCGTTTACCACACCCGCCCGTTCATGGGCATAAGCCTTCAACTCACCAAGGTGGGTGGTGACAATGGTCTTGGTGGTGCGACTGAGCAGCTCCTCAATCACCGCACGGGCAATGGCTCCCCCCTCCTCCACATCAGTACCGGCACAGAGTTCGTCAATCAATACCAGATCGCGACTGCCAGCGCCATCAAGGATTGTCTTGATAGCGCCAAGATGGGAGCTGAAGGTGGAAAGGTCATTCTCAATAGACTGGTCATCACCAATCTCGATAAAGATATCGCGGAAAAGGGGAAACACAGAACTCTCGCTGCAAGGGAGCAGATAGCCATGAACCAGCATACAGCAGAGGAGCCCGGCGCTCTTCATCGCCACCGACTTTCCGCCGGCGTTGGGGCCGGAGATCACCAGCACCCGATCCTCCTCATCCAGAATCAGCTCAAGAGGCTGCACCTCCTTTTGACGATGGGAAATCAGCAGCCAGGGATGGTACCCCTTCACAATGCGAAGCACCTGCCCTTCAGTGATGGAGGGCAGCACTGCATGAGTTTCAACCGCAAAGCGCGCCCGTCCATAGAGGGCATCAAAAGCCGACAGCAGAGTTTCATTGTGACGAAGATTGCCCAGCTCAAGCCGAATCTCCTCCGTCATCGCCTTCAAAATGCGCTCAATCTCCCGCCGCTCGCTGATCTCCAGATCCTGAATGCGGTTACTGATCTCCAGCGTTTCAGCAGGCTCAATAAAAACCGTCTGCCCTGAGCCGGAGTAATCCTGGATATACCCGGCAATCTTGTACTTGTACTCCACCTTCAGCCCAAGCGTAAGACGGCCATTCTTGACAGCCACCCTCTCCTCCATCAGCCAGCCACTATCCTGGGAACGACGAAGCAGCCGCTCCATTCTCCGGCGAATCAATTCACGACTGCTCAGCAACTCCCCGCGAATCATCATAAGAGCCTCACTCGCCGTATCGCGCACCCTTCCCTGCTCATCAATAATCCGGCGAATCCCTGCCTGAAGAGATCTCTCAAGCCAGAGCTGCAGGGTAAAGTCATTGAGCAGCGGATAGACCTCGCGATTGAGCGCCATAAACTTCCGCAACTGCACCGATGAAAAGAGGAGATGGTAAATATCCTGCAACTCCTCCGTCTCCAGATAGCTCCCCAGCAGCTCCAGCTTTTTCAACAGCGGACGAGTGTCGGGCAGATAGGAGAAGGGAAGCGCCATCCCCTCCTGAAGCAAATTGCGCAACTCAAGCAGCCGCTCAAGCTCCGCAACAAGCGCCAGCCGATCTCTTTGCGGGACGGCTGCAAGAAGCTGGTCGCGCCCCATCGCCGAGAGGCAGAGCTGAGCGGCGTAGTGGGCGACTTTGTCGAATTCGAGCTTTTTGAGGGTGGTGGGGTTCATGGAGGATCGAGGGCTGGCTGTTTTCTGGATATAGGGAACTGAGGCGAATAACAATTCATGGAGCATCTACAAGCAATACTCTGAGATAAAATGTTTCGTGTTCATAGCCGGATACGGTCAAGCATAATTGTCGAAAAACAGATGCTGCTGTCGAAATATCATACATAATCACGCTTCTTGTCGAATTCTGTGCATTGGATGGTGACAGCATTTGACGGGCTCACGCATACGGGAACAGATTGGGCAACTCAAACAGCGTTCAGGCTCATGTATTTTCCCATTAATTCGGGTAGGAAAGGCAATGAACTCGATCACAATCCCTGTGAAAGTGTTCCAATTATAACTCCCATTCACTGCTATATTACAATCAGACATTACCCTGTTTAATGGTAACTTACCACTACGAGTGGTAGTTTTGGGCGGTATGAAACACCGTGATAATTGTTACCGTTGTGGCATCTGCAGTATAAACAACCAGCCAGGGGATATCCGAAAAGAATAGCTCTCTTGTTCCATAAACTCGCCCAGGTTTTCCGCTTCCGGGATACAGTGCTAATTGCTTCATAGTCTTGTTGACGAGGCTCAACACAGTTTTTCTTGCAGCTTTTTCGCTCTCCTGCTTAATGTAAGCCTCAATTTCTATAAGGCGTTTCTCTGCCTTCTCAGTCCAGACTATCTTCAAGTCGCCTCTCCCACTTTGCTACAAGGGTTTCATGAGTAATGATCCTGCCGGCTCTGGCATCTTCAAGACCCTCCTCAATGCTTTTAATCTGCCATTCATTGAGGTCAAGGTAGT
>CAIYWF010000090.1 GCA_903929845.1 uncultured Chlorobiaceae bacterium
ACCTGATAGAGCAGGCGGTTATTGTTTCTGATGGTGCAACGCTGGATTTCTCGACGATTTTATCCTCTTCTTTGGCACCAGAACTACCTGCCGCAAGCCATACCAGAACCATGCGTGATTTTGAACACGAGGTGACCGTGAAGGAACGAGAGCTGATTCTTGATGCTCTCAGTCGTTCAAAAGGGCGAGTGAGCGGAGTAGGTGGAGCTGCTGAGCAACTTGCCCTGCATCCGAAGACATTGTATTCCCGGATTGAAAAGCTTGGGTTGAGCAAGCGGTACGGGCATGGATGAGGTCAACATGATAAGCGGCACAAACTATTTATTTTGACAGTTCAGTTTCTGTGCAGTTGTAGATGTTTTACTGCCAGGTCAATATGGGCTGGCGGGAACATATTTCCTTTTCTTGCTGACCATTGCTTCATTGCAGTCAAAAGGGTTTGCTGGTCGCTTTGTCCAGTTTCGTTGATCAGGTAATCAACGGTGGCAAGGAGTTCGAGCCCGTATGGCGACTCAAAGCCTTTGATTAAATTCAGGACTTTATCGAGATGTAATTTTTCAACAGCGTTTAATTTCGTCACGATGTATTCCATCACTTCATCACTTCGTTCGATAACAACTTCAAGCGGTTCAAACGGCTTTGTGGCTTTCTGTTCAAATCCTTTCAGGTAATAGCCGTTCAGTGCATACAGCACATGGCGCACTTTTCCTGAATAGGGGCCATAATACCCTTTGGTGAATTCAAGTTGTAACTGTGTTTCTCCAGCTCTCTGCAGGAAATAGCTGAGCTTTTCAGCAGCAAATTCACTGGCATGCTCACCCATGGCTCGGTAACGATAGAGGAGCAACAGCAGCATGGCTCTGACGGGTGTTAAACGGGCGGCTGCAGGTTTTTCCTCTTTTGAGAGAAGTTCTTTTATAGCGATTGATGGTTCATAGACCTGTATTTCAATTGGAAGATCCTGCAAGGCTTTTTCAATCTCACCTTTCACGACACTCCACTCAAGGCCCCCGTTCCCGCAACCAAGTGGCGGAATCGCAATGGATTCAATATGGTAATCGATAATTTTCTTCCGCAAGTCACGTAGCCCTTCGGTAATCCACTCGAGTTTTGAAGGATAACGCCAGTGGTTTTTGGTTGGAAAATTAACGATGTACTGAACGCCGTTCAGTGATGAAACCGCTACAACCTGAACCGCGCCGGTTCTGATTTCTTTCCGTTTGACGGCTTCAGTGTATACGATGAAATTTTGAGGAAAGGCATGTTTAAACTGCAGGGCGATTCCTTTGCCCATCACCCCGACAGTGTTGACCGTATTGATCAGCGCAGAAACCTTCGCATCAAGTATGTTGCCAGTTTTATAGGTGATCATAATACAGTTTGTGTGGAGAAGATTTTACCTCAAAGCTCTGTTTTGCCGCCGCCAGGTAAGTACAAAGGATTTGTTGGGCTTTTTCATTATAAACGCAAAAAAGCTCAATAGCATTTACTGGTATATGATGCTTTACCAGCAATTCAGCCTGCTTTTTTTCTTGTCTCCGCAAGTCGGTGTCATCACTTTTCCAGATTCTTGCATGGATTGCGTCCCAGTCAAGAAGATCAAGGTTTATGTCGTCGTTATAGGATGTTGATGTGAAGCTTCTTACATGTCCATCAGTAAAAAAATACGGCAAATTGTGCTCTTTGATTTTATCGAGTGAACTGATAATGTAAATGATTTCTTCCTGTGGATACTTTGTTACACCGTCAAAACCTGTTGCAATCTGGTACAGCATGGGAGAACGCGGGCCAAAGTAAAACGGGATATACTCGGATAATTTACCGCCAGGGGGTACAGGAGCATCTATATCATCCCTGACTTCAATAAGTGAAATATCTCCGATCTCAACAAAATGTTTATTCGCGTTTTGAGAATAACGCGTAACCAGCCCATTCCGCAAAATATGCGGAATGTTGTCGATGTGTGTAATCCGAAACAGCCAGATTTTCTCAGGTCTTGCCATTCTTTTTCTCCTGAAATATCTGATTATTACTGGTTGCAAATCTTTTCATCATCCGGCAGTCTGGTTGATGGTATCGAACACCTGATGCATCAGCCTCTGCGCAATAAAGCTTTTGAAAGCTTCATCGTTCATGATGCGGTTGAAGATGGCTTCGTTGCCGTTCATGCGGTCGAGTAGCAGGGTTTCGAGGTGCTGGTTGAAGACCGGCTCGAAGTTTGAGAGTGTGTTGGCCTCTGCCGCCTGGCGGATTTTTTCGTTCTCTGTGGCGGCAGCCTGCACCTGCTCGAAAAAAAGCTGATCGGCAGGGGTGAAATCGGTGCCGAATCGTTCGTTGAGCTGTTCTACCAGGGTGGAGAGGGGCACCTCTTCCTCCGCACTTCCGGTGCCGACCTCTTTCGGGCCAGTCAATGGAGGCGCATCTCCCTCCCTCAATGAAATGGCCCCTTCGCTGTACTTCTCCAGCCGGTAGTATTTCAACTGCACCTCGTCATCGATGCGGATATGTCGTCCTGTGTCTCGGGGAAGCTTTGAGAGCAGGTAGCGCCCGAAGGTGTAGAGCTTTTCAAGTCCGGAATCCTGATAGGGAATAACCTGCGAAAGAAATCCGTAGAGGTTCCGAAAGCTGGTGAACTGGCTTTTGAACAGCTCGATCTCCTCCTCTTCAAGCTTTTTTACCCGCTCAACGACGAGATCAAGGATGCTGTTCAGCTTTTTATGCTCAGCCCCGGTCGGGTGCATCCGGTTGCTGAACCAGATTTCGCACCACGCGTTCACCTCCGACTGGTCATACACTTTCCACTGGTCGAGCTTGTGCGCCAGTTCGTTGAGCTGTTGCGGATCACTCTCTTCGCCTTGCCGGGTTGTTTCGTAATAGGGCTTGAAGGAGAGGCCGATCTCTTTCGGATCGTTGACAAAATCAAGCACAAAGGTGTTCTCCTTGCCGGGGCAGGTGCGGTTCAGACGTGAGAGGGTTTGAACGGCCTGAATGCCGGAGAGCCTTTTATCGACGTACATGGTATGCAGCAGAGGCTGGTCGAAGCCGGTCTGGTACTTTTCAGCCACCAGCAGCACCTGAAACTCATTGGAGGCAAAGCGCTCCGGCAGCTCACTCTCCCGGATACCGTGGTTCATCTGTGTTTCGGTGAACCTGATACCGGGATGGTCGTCAAGAGAGAGTTCACCAGAAAACGCAACGAGGGTTTTGATATCGTGGTATTTCTTCGCCTTCAGGTAGCTGTCGAACGCCAGTTTGTAGCGCACGGCATGTTCACGCGAACCGGTCACCACCATTGCTTTGGCCTGCCCGCCGATCTTGTGGCGGGTGTGCGTGCGGAAATGCTCAACGATGATTTCTACCTTCTGGGTAATGTTGTAGTCGTGCAGATCAACATACCGGGCAAGCGCTCGTGCGGCCTTTCTTCTCGGCAGTTCGGGATCGTCCTCAACCGTCCGGATTAACTGATAGTATCGTTTGTAGCAGGTGTACCCTTCCAGCACATCAAGAATGAACCCCTCTTCAATGGCCTGACGCATACTGTAGAGGTGGAACGGGGAGGAGCCGTTTTCACCGGGCTCGTCAAAAATTGCAAGCGTTTTGAACTTCGGGGTTGCCGTAAAGGCGAAAAAGCTCAGGTTTGGCTGTTTTGTGCGCTTTATTTGATCACGCAGCATGGAGCGCTTTGCCTCCTCCGAGAGCGGTTCATCGTTCATGTCGAGAATCTGTTCGGCAATGGCCGACTCGATGCCTTCGCGGTTCAGAATTTTCTTCAGCTCCATGGCCGTTTCGCCACTCTGCGAGCTGTGTGCTTCATCCACAATAACGGCAAAGCGCTTGCCTGCTGTGGAGATGTCGATGCCCTGGCCCTTCTTCTCAAGCGTGGCAAGAGCCTCTGTGATAAAGGGAAACTTCTGGATAGTTGAAATGATGATCGGCACACCGTCAGCGAGTGCCTTTGCAAGTTGCTGCGTGTTCTCGTCAATCTTCTGTACCACACCCTGCTTGTGCTCGAACTGGAAAATGGTATCCTGCAACTGCTGGTCGAGCACCACCCGGTCGGTAATAACGACCACCGAATGGAAGATTTTTTCGTTCCGGGCATCGTGCAGGGTCGAAAGCCGGTGGGAAAGCCAGGCAATAGAGTTTGACTTTCCCGAACCGGCCGAGTGTTGGATCAGATAGTTGTGCCCTGAACGGTGCTGCCGTGCATGGTCGGCAAGTTTGCGCACCACATCAAGTTGATGGTAGCGGGGGAAAATCATGCTTTCGTGCTGAAGCTTTTTCAACCCTTTGGCGGTCGGAACAGTTTTTTCCTCAACCTGCAGGTGGAGGAAGCGGCCCAGAATATCCATCAGACTCTCTTTCACCAGCACCTCTTGCCACAGGTAGGCTGTGCGCACATCACCCTCAACCGGCGGATTGCCTTTGGCGTTGTTGTTTCCCCGGTTGAAGGGAAGGAAGTAAGTCTCTCCCCGGTCGAGCTTTGTGGTCATGCAGACCTCTTCGGTATCGACCGCAAAATGCACCAGAGAGCGCTGCTTGAAGGCAAAGAGCAGCTCATTGGGATCGCGGTCGCGGTACTGCTGTTTGGCATGAAGAACATTCTGCCCGGTCAGGGGATTTTTCAGCTCTATCGTCACGACAGGCAAGCCGTTCACCGCAAGCACCATGTCAGGGATGGCTCCACTCTCTGTTTCCATTTGACGAATCACGGTCAGCCGGTTTTTGCTGAACCGTTCGAGCGCAAGCGGCTCCATGCCGGTATTTGGCTGAAAAAAGGCGATGCGCACCGTTTTGCCGAAACACTTGAACCCGCTTCGAAGAATGGAGAGCATTCCCTTGGTTCGCAGCTCCCGTACCAGGCTCTCAATCAGCACAGCCTTCGCATTCCCGTTATTCAGTGCGGAGAAACGCTCCCAGAACTCCGGCTGGCTATCCTGAACGAAGGCCACAACTTCATCGGGAAAGAGCGCCAGCTTCTTGTCGTACGCCAGCGGGTCGCCCTTGCTGTAGCCGCCATGCCGGAGCAGCGATTGCTCTATGGAGTGCTCGAAGTTTGATTCCTTGTGCATGAGGGAGTTATGAGATGTTTCATAAGCCTTTGTTACTGCTGAATGTTTTGGAAAAATACGTATTTACTGCTTTATTTGAAATAGATTGATTCTAATGAGCTTTTTCCAAAATATCTAACGTATTCTTTTTCAGCATAATCATCCATCATGCCGGATAAATAGTCAATAACAATACGTTTTTACTACAGTCAATTCTTCTAAGTTCCGCAGGAAGTAATATGTTATCTTTGTTGTAAGATGAATCTGAATAGACGTTAAAAAGACCTTTAAGTATTTTTTCGCCTTTCTTTTCAT
>CAIYWF010000091.1 GCA_903929845.1 uncultured Chlorobiaceae bacterium
AGTACAAGGCAGCCAATTGGGACTTTTTTGGTGTACTATGCGCTTGATATGGTTTTCTGTGGCAAAAATAAACGTAAAAAGGATGACCGAGGACTTTTTTGCGTCCAGCTTCTCTGTTGTTAGTCCGACAGGCTGCTAGGGTGATAGATCAAAATGAAGAACGAAATATTTAATAAGTTGACAAAAGAGATTCTGGACCATGCACATAGGTTTTGACATTTCGCAAACTGGTTCCGGTAAGGCTGGTTGTGGCTTTTTTGCTCATGCCATGATTCGTTCTATGCTCGAGCTGGCACCTGAACATCATTATTCATTGTTTCCAAGTTTTGGCTATTACTGGTTTGATGCAGCCATGTCTGCCACAAATCCCTATCCTGGGCAAAGTGTTGACTACGGCCCACGACATACGACATTGAATGAAGCCAGGCAATTCTGGACAGGGAGTGACATTGAACAATCTCTTGGCAATCTGGATATTGTACATGCCAATAATTTCTGGTGTCCACTACAACTGGCAAAGAGCCGTCTTGTTTATACTTTTTATGATATGGGGTTTGTGGTTGAACCGTCCTGGACAACCGAAACCAATCGTCTCAACTGTTTTGAAGGAGTTTATCGATCCTCTATCAAGGCTGATTGGGTGGTTGCTATTTCAGAAGCATCAAAGAATCATTACCTGCGTATATTTCCACATTTTCCGGCCGATCGGATTCGTGTTGTTTATCCATGTTCCCGCTTTGATAATGCAGAGTCTACCGGGTTGCGGCCCAAGGCAATTTGCGATATTTCTGCCGGTTCTTACTGGTTGAACGTCGGGACTATAGAACCCAGGAAAAATCAGTATCTTCTTGCAAATTCCTATGCTCGCTATCTCCAGAAAGGAGGATCACCTATGCCGTTGGTACTTGCAGGTGGCAATGGATGGTTGATGGATGGTTTCCAAAAACATTTGAGCGAACTTGGTGTCGTTGACCATATCATTATGACCGGCTATGTTTCGGATGAGGAGTTGATCTGGCTTTACAGAAATTGTTATGCTAATCTTTACCCGACATTGTTCGAAGGCTTTGGTCTTCCAGTGCTTGAAGGAATGCAGTTTGGAGCACCGACGATTGCTTCACAATCGACATCGATTCCAGAAGTGGCTGGTGATGCAGCCTTGCTGCTTGACCCGGAAGATGGTGATGCGTGGGCAGAGGCAATGTTTAACCTGAGTCATAATCCGGAAATTCGGACACAACTAAGCGCCACAGCACTTGAGCAGGCTGAAAAATTTAGTCGGAAGCATGGTGCGGCTTCACTATTGCAACTTTACGAGGAAGCATTTGCTTCTCCAAAACGAAAAACAAGGGAATGAAAAAAGCATTAATTACTGGTGTTACCGGTCAGGATGGAGCTTATCTGGCCGAACTGTTACTCAAAAAAGGATATGAAGTGCATGGTATCAAGCGGCGTTCGTCGCTTTTTAACACCGACAGAATTGATCATCTCTATCAGGATCCTCATGCCATTAATCAGCGGTTTATTCTTCATCATGGGGATCTTACTGACTCCTCAAATCTGATTCGTATTATCCAGCAGGCACAGCCTGATGAAATCTATAATCTTGCAGCCCAGAGCCATGTCGCGGTCTCTTTTGAGGAACCTGAATATACGGCAAACTCTGATGCACTTGGGCCACTTCGTATTCTCGAAGCGATCAGGATTCTGGGACTTACACAAAAAACCTGTTTTTATCAGGCAAGTACTTCAGAACTTTATGGTCTTGTCCAGGAAGTTCCACAAAAAGAGAGCACACCATTTTATCCTCGAAGCCCTTATGGAGTGGCCAAGCTTTATGCCTATTGGATTACCGTTAACTACCGTGAATCTTATGGCATCTATGCCTGTAACGGGATATTATTCAATCATGAAAGCCCTGTTCGTGGAGAGACTTTTGTTACCCGCAAGATAACCCGCGCACTGGCACGTATAAAACTTGGTCTGCAGGAATCTCTTTATCTTGGAAATCTTGACGCCTTGCGCGACTGGGGACATGCCAGGGATTATGTCGAAATGCAGTGGCTTATGCTTCAGCAGGAAAAACCTGAGGATTTTGTTATTGCCACCGGGGTGCAGTATAGTGTTCGTCAGTTTATTGATGCTGCAGCTCTTGAAATCGGGATGACTATTACATGGCAGGGAAGCGGGGTAGATGAGAAGGGTTACGATGCTAACGGAAAGTGCATTGTTGCTGTTGACCCCCGATATTTTCGTCCTGCAGAAGTTGCTTCTTTGCTGGGTGATGCAACGAAGGCAAAAGAAAAACTCGGATGGGTACCAAAAATCAGTTTCAACGAACTGGTTTCAGAGATGATGCGTGAAGATTTGAGGTCAGCCGAGCGGGATGAACTGGTTAAGAAACATGGCTATAACACCTATAATTATAATGAATAAAGAGAGTAAACTGTATATCGCAGGCCACCGGGGGATGGTGGGTTCAGCTCTTTATCGGCAGCTTCTTGCGAAAGGCTACCGGAACCTGCTTGTTCGAAGCCGTCAGGAGCTTGATTTGACTGATCAGAGGGCGGTGCACGAATTTCTCAGAGAGGAAAAACCTGACTATGTATTTATGGCAGCGGCGAGGGTCGGTGGTATTTATGCCAACAATACCTTTCGGGCTGATTTTATCTATGAGAATTTGATCATTGAAGCGAATATCATCCATGGTGCATGGAAGGCTGGTGTGAATCGGTTGCTTTTTCTTGGTTCAAGCTGTATTTATCCGCGCGATTGTCCCCAGCCCATCAAAGAGGAGTATCTCTTGACTGGCCCGCTGGAACAGACTAATGAACCGTATGCCATTTCAAAAATCGCAGGGATTAAGCTCTGCGAAAGCTATAACCGACAATACGGCAGTAGCTATGTGTCGGTAATGCCTACCAATCTTTATGGTCAGAACGATACGTATGACCCGCTTGACAGTCATGTGGTTCCTGCCTTGATTCAAAAGACTCATGAGGCCAGGCTGCGTGGAGATAAAACGCTTGTAGTCTGGGGCACAGGGAAGCCAAGGCGAGAATTTCTCTATGTGGACGATCTGGCCAGGGCTTGTATTCTTCTGATGGAAAAGATGGTCCCGGATGGGGTGTTTAACGTTGGTGCTGGCAGCGATGTAACCATACAGGAACTGGCAGAAACTATAATGGAGGTGGTGGGCTTCCAGGGAACGGTTTCCTTCGATGTATCAAAGCCTGACGGCACTCCACGAAAACTGCTCGATGTCAGTAAAATGAAGGAACTCGGGTGGGAGGCAACGATCGGGCTTCCTGAGGGGATTGAGATGGCTTATCAAGATTTTCTTGCAAAAGCTTGTAACTGAACATTGCTTTGCGGTACGGGAAGAGGAAGAGATAACATTTGAGACATTCTGGAATCATCATGAGAGCATTGATATGTGGCATTTCAGGGCAGGATGGAGCATATCTTGCTCAGCTTTTACTGGAAAAGGGATATGATGTTGTAGGGAGTTCGCGGGATGCCCAGATCTGCAATTTCAATAACCTTGTTCGTCTCGGCATCAGGCAAAAGGTACAACTTGAGTCTATTGCGTTAAACGATTTCCGAAGCGTACTTCAGGTGGTTCATAGAACAAAGCCTGATGAAATCTATAATCTTGCCGGGCAGAGCTCGGTTGCGCTTTCATTTGAACAACCAGTGGAAACACTCGAAAGCATTATGTCGGCAACCATCAATCTGATGGAGGTGATCCGTTTCCTTGGTCGTCCCATTCGCTTCTATAATGCAGGGTCTGGCGAGTGCTTCGGAGATACCTTGGGAAATGCAGCAGATGAAGAGACTCCATTTCGTCCGAGAAGTCCCTATGCAGTGGCAAAAGCTGCGGCATTTTGGCAGGTGGCCAATTATCGGGAGGCTTACGGATTATTTGCCTGTACAGGGATTTTGTTTAACCATGAATCACCATTACGCCCTGAGCGGTTTGTTACGCGGAAAATTATTGCAGCAGCATGCCGTATTGCTGCAGGGAGCGGGGAACGGCTTCGATTGGGAAACACAACTATTCAGCGTGACTGGGGTTGGGCTCCCGAATATGTTGATGCGATGTGGCGGATGTTGCAGCAGGAGAGTGCTGCGGATTTTGTGATAGCAACAGGAAAAAGCCATTCGTTAGCCGATTTCGCGGAGATATCGTTTCGTTATTTCGGTCTTGATTGGCAGGAGTATACTGATATTGACGCATCGATATTTCGTCCGACAGATATTGCATACGGTAGCGGTGATGCACGCAAAGCCCTTCGCATGTCAGGATGGAGCGCTAAGACGGACATGTCGGGAGTGATTGAAAAAATGATTGCTGAAGAGCTGAAGAGTTACAGGTGATTTAGTTCTTCTACAACCATTTTCATCTCCGTTTAGCTTTTATCAGGTATCCTCAACGGCTGTGCAGAGGCTCAAGAACAAAATTTATGAACGAATGAACTTTTTTACCAAAATAACTCTAAAGGCGACTGATCGGGACTTGTATCACAAAAAAAAGCTTGAAGAACAGAATCAACAATTTTTAAATAAAGCAAATGCCAGTCAGGTTAACTTTAATATTAATGCCAAGCCATATTATTCCTTCAAGCACAGCGGAAATTCAGGAGATCTTATTTATTCCTTACCGGCAGTATATGCGTTAGCAGAAAATTCATCGATCGAATTATATCTTAATCTTGATCAAAAAATGAATTATAACATAGAACGAGGGAAGCATCCATTAAATGGTGTGATGCTTAATGAGAAAATGTTTTTAATGCTGCAACCATTATTACTGTTTCAACAACAAATAAAGACTTGTAATATATATCATAACGAATCTATAGACTACGATCTCGACATTTTTCGAAAATCTGCTTTCAACACAAATTCAGGTAGTATAGCGAGATGGTATTTTTTACATTTTGCAGTCAACGCAGATTTGGGCAAATCCTGGCTTCAAGTAAACGCAAATAGCTCTTTTAACGATTACATTGTGATTGCTCGAAGTTTAGGCTATCACTCCCCAGGCATTGATTATTCTTTTTTATCAAAATACAAGAAATTGATATTTGTGGGTGTGCCAGAAGAATTCGAAGAAATGAGACTTGTATTACCAACACTCGAATATCAAAGTGTTTCAAATTTTCTTGAATTGGCAGAGATTATTGCTGGGGGTAAATTTTTTATCGGAAATCAATCATTTCCATTCTCCATAGCTGAAGCGCTTAAGGCGAGACGTATACTTGAAGTATATTATGTTTGTCCAAATGTAATTGTTGAAGGGATCAATGGCTACGACTTTTGCTTCCAGCCACAATTTGAAAAAGTAGTTGAAAAACTATATCGGTTATCAGAATAATATCATTTTCAGTTTCCCGAAGTTTGTATTGCCGGAATGAATTAAGGGCACCTCTATTTAGTGTGTCGTAGATAAGCAGTACAAGTGCTGAGGGTCTGGCCCCTCGCACTCGGCTTGCAGGAGCAGGGTGCAAACCACCGTATGCGGCTGTTGTCAAAATCTATGGTCGTGAGCGATACGGAAAAGGCATCTTCAAGATGTCAGGTGTGAGCCAAG
>CAIYWF010000092.1 GCA_903929845.1 uncultured Chlorobiaceae bacterium
CAAAAAATCGCAGAATGTCTTTCATCCATCGCCGAACTGATCACCGCACAAACCCAAAAGCTCGACACGCTTAAAACCCATAAAAAAGCGCTGATGCAACAGCTTTTCCCTGCTCTTGACGAGGTGCTATGATGAGCATAATTTCAATGAAATCATACAAAGAGTTATATAGTAGCCATAACGTACAATTAACTTATAGAGCAAACTACCATGTCAATTAACGACCTTTTGCCCTCTGTAGCCACATTGTCACATGCCGATAAATTTAGGTTAGTGCAAATTGTTCTTGAACTATTAGCAAATGAAGAGGGTCTCTCTGCCCGGCAAACGCCAGTACCTGCCGAGACCTTTAACCCGCGCATTTATTATGGGGTAGCTCATCAATCCCGACAAAATATTGATGAGTATATAGCAAGCAGCCGGGAAGGATGGAACTGATGGATTATTTAATTGATACCAATATCGTCATTTACTACTTTAATGGATTGACGAACGATGAATCACTGCACAATCTGCTGAGCGAGAGTTTCAAAATTTCCATAATCACCAAAATTGAGTTTTTGGGTTGGGGACAATTTGTGGCCGATTCCGCCTTGTACAGCAAGGCAAAGGCGTTTATTGGCAATGCCACAGTGTTTGAACTGGACGAGGTGATTGCTGAGCAAACCATTTTGCTTCGACAGCAATTCAAAACCAAAACGCCTGATGCCATCATCGCGGCAACAGCCCTGAAAAAAAATTTGGCGGTGGTCACCCATAACACCCCGGACTTCAATCGTTTAGGGGTGAAAACTATTTCCGTGACCATGAAATAATTATGGGGAGAAAACCTGTGAACGCAAAAGATATTTCAAAGGCTAAAAACCCTGATCTTCGTGGTTCATTAGCCGCCCTGCAACGAGCCGCTGCATTAGCCCGTGAAACCGCTATTCAGACGAATACCAATATCGTGATTGAGAAAGATGGAAAATTGGTGTGGATTTCAGCGGAAGAGCTGCGCCGCCAAGCTTCCGAAGCAAAAGAATCATGACCGAACAAAACCAGAAACAAATGGGCACTACCCTCTGGGGCATTGCCGACCAACTGCGCGGAGCCATGAACGCGGACGACTTCCGCGACTACATGCTCTCGTTCCTCTTCCTGCGCTACCTCTCCGACAACTACGAAGCCTACTCAAAGAAAGAGCTGGGCAGGGATTTCCCGGACAGGCAAGAGCAGCCCGGCACCACGCCGCTGCAACTCTGGTACAACAACAACTCCGGCGATAGTGCTGAATTTGAAAAACAGATGCGCCTCAAGGTGCATTACGTGATCAAGCCCCAATACCTCTGGGGCAGCATTGCGGAGATGGCCCGCACGCAGAATGGTGAGTTACTGCATACCCTGCAAAGTGCCTTCGATTACATTGAAAACGAATCCTTTGCCAGTACTTTTCAGGGCCTCTTCTCGGAAATCAACCTGAACTCCGAAAAGCTCGGCAAGCAGTATACCGATCGCAATGCCAAGCTTTGCACCATCATCACCAAAATTGCCGAAGGGCTGGCGAATTTTTCCACAGACAGCGATACCTTGGGAGATGCTTACGAATACCTCATCGGCCAGTTTGCTGCTGGCTCTGGCAAAAAGGCGGGAGAGTTCTACACGCCGCAGCAGATTTCCAGCATTCTCTCCGCCATTGTGACGCTCGACAGTCAGGAACCAGCCACCGGCAAAAAGAGATATCTCGACAACGTGCTCGACTTTGCCTGCGGATCTGGCTCGCTGCTGCTCAATGTGCGCCATCAGATTGGCCCTCACGGCATCGGCAAAATCTACGGACAGGAAAAAAACATCACCACCTACAACCTCGCGCGCATGAACATGCTGCTGCACGGGGTGAAAGATTCGGAGTTCGAGATTTTTCACGGCGATACGCTGCTCAACGACTGGGATATGCTGCGCGAAGCCAACCCGGCCAAAAAAAAACAGTTTGATGCCGTAGTGGCCAATCCGCCCTTCAGTTACCGATGGGAACTCACTGACGCAATGGGCGATGACGTGCGCTTTAAGAATTACGGCCTTGCCCCAAAATCTGCCGCCGACTTTGCATTCCTGCTGCACGGCTTCCAATACCTCGCCAAAGAAGGCACCATGGCCATTATCCTTCCCCACGGCGTCCTCTTCCGTGGCGGTGTAGAGGAGCGCATCCGCACCAAGCTGCTCAAAGACGGCCACATCGACACCGTCATTGGCCTGCCCGCCAACCTCTTTTTCTCCACCGGTATTCCCGTCTGCATTCTGGTGCTGAAAAAATGCAAGAAGCCCGACGACGTACTCTTCATCAACGCAAGCGAACACTTCGAAAAAGGCAAGCGCCAGAACCGCCTGCGGCAGGATGATATCGACAAGATTGTTGAGAGCTATCAATTCCGTACTGAGGAAGAGCGCTATTCCCGCCGTGTCTCAATTGATGAAATTGAATCCAACGGTTACAATCTGAATATCTCCCGCTACATCAGCACCGCTCAACAAGAGGCAGATATTGACCTTCAAGCTGTTAATAGTGAGCTGGTTGAGATTGAACAGAAAATTGTTGCAGCCACCAGAAAGCATAATGAGTTTCTGAAGGAGCTGGGGTTACCGTTTTTACCGCTTGGCAATTAGGGAACTTTAGTGGACCGGTTCCGGGACACAAAAAAGGATATGTTTAATCAGAAAGAGATTTTCAATCCACCCGTGCAATAAAAGTCATTTCCACCCGGTTGCTCAATCGTCTGCGACAGGTTCAGCATGACGTTGATTGCGCTCGTCAGATTGGCATTGGCGCCAGCAGCGAGCCGGACGAAAGCATGGTTCGGTGCGCCCGTCGCTGTCCATGAATTGACGATTAGCGGCGCAGAGGTAGCGCTGTATTGGATGACACGGTCTGAACCTTCGAAATTGTTTTCGACGGTGAAGTTCAGATAGGAGTCGAGCCTCGTGCTTCCCAGGTCGAAAGCGCAGCGAGTCTGTGCACCCACACTACCGAGCACGGTTTTGGCGGTTTGCTCGTTCAGATTGAGAGTGAGAACTGGATCACCATTTTCGCTGTAACCGTTAACATGCGCCTGAACATAGGTGAGCCCTGCAATTGGGCCGAATCTCACTGACGGTGCGACGTCAAAAAGATAGCCACCTTTCAAAGCCGTCGCGAAAGTCTTACCGTCCGGATTGGCGGTGATATTACTGACGACGCCTGAACGGCTGTTGGAATAATTCAGCCATCCGTAAGAGACCAGACTCTGGAGGAAGAGATTTTTCTGTGTATAGGTACCGTAGAGTCCAAGCTGGTTGGCGTCTGCGCTGGTGGTTCCGGCATTCTGGCTCAGGTTCAGAGAAGGATTGGCAAAACTATAGGCTGCGGCAACCAGTGTCTCGGAGGTCAGGCGATATTCGATGCCGAGCGTTGTGCCAAGGTTATCCGAATGATACCCTTGCGAATTGTCGTTCGAGGAACGATTGGATACAACGCCAGTTCCCTGCACAAACACGGACCATGAGTTTGACCCGATTCCTGATGCGCCGGAGCTCCTCGCGGTCGCGACGTTGAACAGATCAAGCC
>CAIYWF010000093.1 GCA_903929845.1 uncultured Chlorobiaceae bacterium
GAGGTTATTTCGCTTTAAAAATATTCAGGATTTTTAACGTTAATTTTTTGCTATGGCTCATAAAAAAGGTGGCGGATCGACAAAAAACGGTCGCGACAGTAACCCGAAATATCTCGGAGTAAAAGCTGCCGGTGGCTCTACTGTAGCAGCAGGAACAATTATTCTTCGCCAGAGAGGAACCGTTATCAAACCCGGAATCAATGCGGGATTGGGACGTGATCATACTATTTTTGCTCTCGTTGACGGTGTGGTGACTTTCCGCAACGGACGCAATAATAAAAAACAGGTGAACATACTCCCCTGCTGAGCCATGCTTGCTACTCAATAAGTTTTTAACAGAAAAAGCCGTCTTGTTTTAAGTCGGCTTTTTCTGTTATCGGTCACTTGATGATGTCGAAAATGTATCTCTGTTAAAAGTCAACTCTTTACACTTTAAAAATAATATCGAATTATGAAAATCACCGTTATTGGGGCGGGAAATGTCGGGGCTACTGCGGCTCTTCGCATTGCTGAAAAACAACTGGCAAAAGAGGTTGTTCTCATTGACATCGTTGAAGGTGTTCCCCAGGGCAAGGCTCTTGACATGTACGAATCAGGGCCAGTTGGTCTGTTCGATACCAGTGTCTTCGGATCCAATGACTATAAAGATTCAGCGAATTCAGATATTGTTCTGATTACTGCTGGTCTGGCAAGAAAGCCGGGGATGTCAAGAGAGGATCTCCTGATGAAAAATGCCACGATTATCAGAGACGTGACGAAAGAGGTGATGAAATATTCTTCCAACCCGATTATTGTCATGGTCTCCAACCCGCTTGATGTCATGACCTTCGTTGCCCAGAAGGCAAGCGGTCTTCCGAAAGAGAGGGTTATCGGCATGGCTGGCGTGCTTGACACTGCTCGATTCAAAAGCTTTATTGCTGAAGCGCTTGATATTTCCATGCAGGACATCAGCGCGCTGGTGCTTGGCGGACATGGTGATTCTATGGTGCCGGTTGTCAATTATACCAATGTTGCCGGCATCCCGCTGACTGAGCTGCTGCCACAGGAAAAAATTGATGAACTTGTCGCTCGCACCAGAAATGGCGGCATTGAAATTGTCAACTATCTGAAAACCGGTTCAGCATTTTATGCTCCTGCGGCTTCGGCAGTTGAGATGATTGAGGCTATTGTAAAAGACCGCAAACGTATTATCCCTTGCACAACCCTGCTCGAAGGCCAGTACGGTATTGATAATGTCTTCTGCGGTGTTCCTATCAAAATTGGCAAAAACGGTGTTGAGCAGATTCTGGAAATCAATCTCTCCGGCGCTGAGCTTGAAGCTCTTCAGCAATCCGCAGCGATTGTCGAAGAAAACTGCAAGGCTCTTGCTGCACTGCTTGCCTGAATTTCATGAATTTGAGTACACAAAAAGCGGTCAATTGACCGCTTTTTGTGTTTCTACAAATTGGGCTCTTCATGCGTTAAACAATGAATAGCTCCAAGGCCCCAAACCACATCAGTACAATCGATACCGACGACCTTCCTCTCTGGAAAAAATTGCTGCAAAATCTGGATGGCTTTCTGATCTTGTGAACAACGGTAGGTTGGCACAAGAACTACGGTGTTGGCGATATAGAAGTTTGCGTAACTTGCGGGCAAACGACACCCGTCATGAAAAACCGGCAAGGGCATAGGAAGTCTCACCACTTTGAGCGGATTGCCTTCAAGATCCGTGTAACATTGCAGTCTCCAGTAATTTTCCTGCAATGCTTCATAATTCTCATCATCAGGCTCATCCTCAACGGCAATCACAACCGTAGTTTCATTGACAAAACGAGCCATATCGTCAACATGACCATCAGTATCGTCACCAACTATGCCATCACCAAGCCACAAAACTTTTTCAATACCGAGATATCGTCCAAGCTCTGCTTCAATCTCCACGCGACTCAGAGAGGGATTGCGGTTAGGGTTCAAAAGACACGCCTCGCTCGTCAGCAAAAGTCCTTTTCCATTGACATCAATCGAACCGCCCTCAAGAACCATGCCGGGTGACACAAGAGACAACTGCTGCAACGCAGCAATCTTTTTTGGAACGGCATTATCTTCATGATAGGATTTATATTTTTCGCCCCACGCATTGTATTCCCAGTTCATGATAACTTTTTCAAGCTGGCCCTCACTCTGACGAAAAACGTAGTTCGGCCCATGATCCCTGCACCAGGCATCGTTTGTTGGAATACGATGAAGAAAAATTCGCTCTATCCGAAGCTGTTGATGACCTGAGTTGCGAAACAATGCTGACACTTCTTGCTCCATTGCTTCATCAAGCACATTGATATGCACCTCCTCTGAAGAGCTAAGCCAGGATGCAATCTCGACAAATACTGCCGGTATCGGTTCAAACTTGCGCGGCCACGTCTCAAGCCGGTGAGGCCAGGAAAGCCAAGTCGCTTTGTGACAAGACCACTCGGGCGGCATATAATAAGTCGACTCTGCCATAAAAAATCTCTCAGTTCAGGATTGATTGGGTACCGCTGGCAGCAAGCGCTCTGATGCGCAGGATACGCTGCAAGACCGGTGGATGAGAATAGTTCAGAAAAACATAGAAGGGATGCGGCGTCAGATTCGAAAGATTGTTGCGTGACAGCTTTTTCAGTGCATCAGCCAGAGATGCCCCTTGATCAAAGGTAGATACCGCATAATAATCCGCTTCATACTCATGCTTTCGGGAAAGTGCCTGCATCATAATTGAGAGTATCCACTCCACCGGAGTGTAAAGAAGCATAAAAAAAATCAGGCTGCCATAGACAGAGGTCTCCTTCATGAAAAAAGCATCAAAAAGAGAGCGGTTGTTCATAAAAAGGGAGAGGAGAAAAAAAAGGGCAGCAAGATTAAGAAGGCTCAACACCATGGTAACAATAATATGTTTTTTCTTGAAGTGGCCTATCTCATGAGCGAGTACGGCAACCAGCTCCTGAACCGGATGAGCAGAGATGAGCGTATCGAACAGCGCTATTCTCTTGCGTTTTCCGAACCCTGTAAAAAATGCATTGGCTTTCGCTGAACGCTTTGACCCATCAAGCACATAGACGCCAGAGAGAGGGAAATGTACCGTTCCGGCATATTCCATGATGGCACGCTTCAGCTCTCCCTCTTCAAGGGGTACAAACTTGTTGAAGAGAGGCATAATCCATGTGGGAGCGATATACTGAAGCAGAAGAGAAACCAGAGTTACTCCGCACCAGGCCCAGAGCCATGCCAGCGATCCGGTGGTCTCAAAAAACCAGAGCACCCCTGCAAGTAAAGGGGCACCAAGCAGAGCTGCCAACAGGAAGGTTTTCAGAAGATCCGTTGCAAAAACAACCGGTGTGGTTTTGTTGAAACCAAATTTCTCTTCAATGACAAACGTTTTGTAGATACCAAGAGGAAGATCGATCAACGACTGCAGCAGCACCAAAACGGCAATATAGAGTACTCCGTTCACGACTGGATTAAAACCATAGCCTCTCAAAAACTGATCAAGCAGATTAAAGCCTCCTGAAAACCAGAAAAAGAGAAGAAAAAAAAGATCAACCGCTGACGCGATGAGCGAAAGCCGTGTCGTTGCACCAAGGTACTCTGCAGACTTTCTGTAAGCCTCTTCATCAAAAACGCCGACAAACTCCAGCGGAAGTCCGGTCGCTGCCGATTTAAGATTCAGCAGTTCCGAAACAAGTTTGACAACAAAAGTAATGAGCAGGGTAATAAAAACAACTGCGCCATAAGCATTCATAAGCGAGAGAATATGTTAGAAAAGAGTTACGGCAAACGTAACCATGGTTTATTCATCAAGAAACCGTTTCTGCAACTCTCCGTACGTTTCTATACGACGATCACGTAAAAACGGCCAGTGAGAACGATAAAACCCTATACGGCTCAGGTCACACTCGGCAAAAACAATGGCCTCATCCTGATGGGCAACCTCCTGAATGACCTGGCCATAAGGATCGCAAACAAAACTGTTGCCCCAGAACTCCAGCTCATCTTCCGTTCCAACCCTGTTGGCTGCGGCAACAAAGACACCGTTTGCAATGGCATGGCTCCGTTGTATGGTTATCCAGGCATCGCGCTGCGAACGACGCACTTCTGCTGAATGTTCGTCAGCCGCCCATCCTATTGCCGTTGGATAAAAGAGAATTTCCACCCCCTTGAGCGCCGTCAGCCGGGCAGCTTCAGGATACCATTGATCCCAGCAAATCAGGATGCCAATTGTAGCATAGCGGGTTTTAAAAACCTTATAACCCAAATCACCGGGTGTAAAATAAAACTTTTCATAAAATCCGGGATCGTCAGGAATGTGCATTTTCCGGTACTTGCCGAGGTAGCTTCCGTCAGCATCAATAACGGCTGCCGTATTGTGATACAAGCCTCTTGCCCGTATTTCAAATAACGAGGCAACAATGACCACCTCCAGCTCACGGGCAAGCTCCTGCATTACCTGTGTTGATGGGCCAGGCACCTGTTCGGCATACTCGAACGACTTATAATCCTCCGTCTGGCAAAAATAGCGAGTGTTAAAAAGCTCCTGCAAGCAGATAATCCGGGCGCCCTGTGCTGCAGCTTCCCTGATTTTTCTGCACGCTTTAGCAAGATTTTCAGCCGGATCACTCTGGCATGATGTCTGAATCAGCGCTATCGGCACCTTCTCGGAATGCATAACTGATCAAGTAATTATTGAATAAGGAGACCCACGGCAAAAAGAAGCCCGTGAAGGGTCATCAGTTTGCCTGTGCCAGCCAGAACATTGTTCAACTCCCTCCCTTCGCTTGCATAAAGCTGCCTGATCATGCTGAACGCAAGAGGGGCTGAAAGCAGGGAGAGCATCCCCCAGGGGGAATAACCGTTCAGGAAAAGAAAAGCGGGAACGAGAAAAGCGACAACTGTCAACACAATATAGAGTCGGCGTGCCCACTCACCACCAATACGGGCCGGAAGAGTCATTTTGCCGACGGTACGGTCTGTAACGATATCGCGAATATTGTTGACCAAAAGAATGTTGACCGAAAAAAACCCCGGAGCCACAGCGGCAAGAAGGACGGACAGCGACAAAGCGTGTGACTGCACATAGTAAGTGCCTCCGACGGCCACCAGCCCAAAAAAAACAAAGACAAACAGGTCGCCAAGACCAGAATAGGCTATCGGATAAGGCCCTCCGGTATAGGCCCAAGCAAAAAGGAGAGAGAGGAGGCCGACAACGAGAATCGGCCAGCCTGAGGTGTAGACGAGAAAAAGTCCGAGCAGAAAAACAGTGCCGACAAGTGAAGCAGATACTCTGATCATGGTTTTTTCACTGATAATCCCTGCGGCTACCGTTCTCGTCGGGCCAAGCCGTTCCACAGTATCGGCCCCCTTGCGGAAATCGTATATCTCGTTGATGAAATTGGTGGCAACCTGAATACCAAGCGCACAGATCAGTGCAACAAGCGCTGGCAGAAAAAGAAACCGGCCATCAGCAGCAGCAAGAGCAGAACCAAGAATAACCGGCACTGCGCCAGCAGGCAGAGTCTTCGGACGAATCGCAAGCATCCATGCCTGCAATGACGTGGGTAACGGCAGACTCTGGTCAGTCATTTTTTGATGCATGCCTCTTTTCTTTTGCCGCTTTCAGACTACTGAAGATATTACTGATTTTTTCTCCTGGTTTGATATAATTCAAGCTGTGACGCACAGCCATGGCAGCATCACTCAAACCTGTCTGGATAATCTTGAGTTTTCCAGGATAATAGGCAATATCTCCAGCGGCATAGAGCCCGTCAACCGATGTTTTCATGTGGCTGTCAACAACAAGAGCACTCTCTGCCAATTCAAGATCCCACTCTGCAAGAGGACCGAGGTTGGACTTGAAGCCAATCAGCAACAGAAGACGATCGGCTTCGATACGGTGAATCTTGCCATTTTTCGATCGAAGGTGAACTGCCTTCAGCAGATTTTCTTCTGTCTCAACAGACTTGACCTCTGTATTCAAAAACACATCAACTCTGCCGCTCTCCCTTGCATCAAGCACCTCATGTGCGGTTTTGCCATGACCCTGAAACTGATGCATCCGGTGAACAAGCGTGACATGGGAGGCAGTGTTCAGAAGCCCCACAGTCCAGTCAAGTGCGGAATCTCCCCCACCGACAATAACCACCCGTTGAGCAGCAAAATCAGTGATATTTTTGACTGCATAAAAAACACAGCGACCTTCCAGATGGTCAATATTGGCCAACTGAGGCAGCTTGCGAGGCGTAAATGCGCCCAAACCTGCAGCAATCAGAAGTGCCCTCGACAGAAATACCCGCCCCGAACTGACGGTAACTTCAAATGATCCATCATCCAGCTTCCGGTAACGGGTAACCGTTTCTCCAAGAATAATTTCCGGGTGATATCGCTCAGTCTGTTTCCATAAACTGTCCACCAATCCAGCAGCGGGCACCTCGGGAAAACCGGCGACATCATAAATATGTTTTTCTGGATAAAGAGCCGCAAGTTGTCCGCCAAGCTGAGGCATGCTTTCAATAATGCGACAGCTTACGTTGTTCATCCCGCACTGAAATGCCGCAAAAATTCCGGTAGGGCCACCACCGACAATGGTGAGATCACGAACCTCCTCTTCAGGATTAAAATAGAGTTTATTCAGGGTCATTGGCTAAGGGGAAACCGGATTACTGGATATTGTTCCGAATATACTTTTTTTCAGAATCCGAGTTTTTCAGATAGATAATTCCTTCAGGATCAACTATACCATAAAGAATAGTAATCAGGTGACCACGTTCATCAAGCTCATGAATCTCGACATGAATAGCCTCCCTCTTTGTCACCTGATTCCCTTCGTTGTCCCTGAAGTAAAAGAGGGCCCTTACCCCTTGATTGGGAGTTGTTCCCTCAAACTGGTAAGTCCCATCTTCAAGCTGATCAAGTGCGCAGCCCGAAGAAGAGGAATCTATAGGACAAGAAGCACATTGAGAATAAAAACCCTCTTCAGCTTCGGCAAATTCACAAACAGGAAATTTCATAATCATTCACGCATTTTTTTTATAGATACAACATCCTTAAATATAACACATTTCCAACTCATCGAAAGCCTTTCAACAGAAAAGGGGGACGAGAAGAACACCAGTATCAAGATGATCCTGTTGGGCACGACGCCGCCACTATTACCAAGAAAACCCCCGAGAGGTACAGGAATTGGTTGTAACAATACAGAATCGGAAAAAGTTAAAACTTCGTTACTATTCCTATGGGAAAATACTCTATTCGGCCAATTATCCTGAAGGAGAAAAAGACCAATCAAAGAGAGATTCTGTTTATTCCTGTGGTTCTTTGTATCTTTTCCGGCAAAGAAATTAAATTTCGCCAGTTATGGCTTGTTTACGGCCAACGACACAGGACGTTTGTTACCCGTATTGACAACCGGATACGGTATTTATTAACCCCCAGCAGCATAGGCACACTGGAAGCAAAGAGTTACTTATAATAATGGACTTAATAAAGGAAACGGCAAGACGAAAGACTTTTGCAATCATCAGCCATCCTGATGCCGGAAAAACCACACTGACTGAAAAATTTCTGCTTTTTGGTGGTGCCATTCAAACTGCTGGCGCCGTTAAAAGCAACAAGATCCGCAAGACAGCGACCAGCGACTTCATGGAGATCGAAAAGCAGCGAGGAATCTCGGTTGCAACGTCGGTCATGGGGTTTGAATATGCCGGAAAACGGGTCAATATTCTCGATACTCCGGGGCACAAGGATTTTGCTGAAGATACCTATCGTACACTGACCGCTGTCGACAGTGTCATTCTTGTCGTTGATTGTGTCAAAGGAGTTGAGGAACAGACTGAAAAGCTGATGGAGGTCTGCCGGATGCGCAACACTCCTGTGATCATCTTTATCAACAAGATGGATCGGGAGGGCAGAAACCCTTTTGAACTGCTTGACGAGCTTGAACACAAGCTGCAGATCAGTGTCAGGCCTCTCACTTGGCCGATAAGCCAAGGCCAGACCTTCAAAGGGGTGTACAATCTTTACAAAAAAGAGCTTAACCTTTTTGAGGCCAATACCACCCGCATCAGCGAAAGCAATATCCGGGTCAATGACCTGAACGATCCCGAACTGGAAAAATGGATTCCGGAAAGTTTCTGCAATAAACTTCGTGAAGATGTAGCCTTGATTGAAGGAGTCTATGAACCGTTTCACGAGGAAACCTATCGCTCCGGACTGCTTGCACCGGTGTTTTTTGGCAGTGCCATCAACAACTTCGGTGTCAGGGAATTGCTTGAAACATTCCTTGCTGTTGCACCAAGCCCAGATGAACGGGATGCGGCTGAACGTGTCGTTAAAGCCTCTGAAGAGACCATGAGCGGATTTGTCTTTAAAATTCATGCCAACCTTGATCCAAACCACCGCGACCGCACCGCTTTTTTCCGGATCTGCTCAGGCAGTTTCGAGCGCAACAAGTTCTACTACCACACCCGGCTGAAGAAAAAAATACGGTTTTCAAGCCCGACACAGTTCATGGCCAATGAAAAAAGTGTTGTTGATGAATCGTGGCCGGGTGATGTCATCGGACTCTATGACAACGGTTCCCTGAAAATCGGTGACAGTCTTACCGATGGTGAGGATCTTCATTTCAGGGGTATTCCAAGTTTTTCTCCGGAAATCTTCAAGGCACTCGAAAACCGCGACCCAATGAAGGCCAAACAGCTCGACAAAGGGGTGCGCCAGCTTACCGAAGAGGGTGTTGCCCAGCTCTTTATCCAGCACGGCACACGAAAAATCATCGGCACCGTAGGAGAGTTACAGTTTGATGTCATCAAATTCCGTCTGGAACACGAATACGGAGCCCAGTGCGACTTCACTCCCCTGCGCTTCCACAAGGCATTCTGGATTACCGGCAACAACAAGGAGATGCTTGCAGAGTTCCTTCGCCGCAAATGGAACGTCATAGCGGTCGACAAGGAGGATCATCCGGTCTTTTTTGCAGAGAGCGAATGGATGATGAAAATTGCCAAAGATGACTACCCTGAGCTTGAGTTCCATACCACTTCAGAGTTCTGAAGGAGATCACATGAAAAAAATTCATACCCTGACGTTACTGATACTGCTCTCTTTCTCTTCTGCACTGGCAAGATCTGAAGAGAAAAAATTACCGCCAGAACAGCTCCCTGCTCTTGTTGCAACAGCAATGACCAATAATCCTGAACTGAAAGCTTCGGAGTCCCGCTGGCAGATGTTTTCCTTCAGGGTTAAGCAGGCTTCGGCGCTGGAAGATCCGATGTTCATGTTGAAAATGCAGAACGTTCCGGCCCGGAACCCTTTTGTTTTCAACAGGGATACTCAATCCTCCAAAGTCATTGGTATTTCTCAGCAACTCCCCTTTTGGGGCAAGCGAGCTCTCCGGCAAAAGGTGGCCCGGCATGAAGCTGAATCGTACAAATGGGCTGTCGAAGAGCGCAGGCTCGATTTGACTCGCATGGTTAAAGAGAACTATTATCAGCTTTGGTCCGTTGACAAGGGGCTAGGTATCGTTGAAAAAAATCTGAAGCTTCTAACCGATGTGGTTGCTGTTACTGAGCTGAAATATTCTTTAGGCAAAGGTATGCAACAGGATATTTTCAAGGCTAGGCTTGAAAAATCAAAAATGATTGAAATGCAGATCACCCTGCAGCAACAGCGCAAAAGCCTTGAAGCTAACCTGAATTACCTTCTCTGTCGCCCGAGAAATACTCCTGTCGGTCAGGTTGCGGACTTTACTCTGCCGAACGTCACTCTCTCCCCTGAACAACTGAATGCCATAGCCATTGAGCAACGTCCACAGGTAAAAAGTCTGACCAGTCTTGTAAACAAAGCAGAGGCCTCACTCCTTCTGGCAAAAAAAGAGTTTTTTCCCGATTTCAACTTTTCGCTGGAATACATGTTCCGTGATCCCGTCTCCACGGAGATGGCAACTGATCCTGGCGACAACATGATAAGTCTTGGTGTGACCTTCAACCTCCCTTTCCAGCAGGAAAAACGGCGGGCAATGCGAGCTGAGTCAGCTTTTGAAAGAACCATGGCAACTGAGGAGCTGAATGCCCTAAAAAACTCTATCTCCTCTACCATCACCGAAACCCTTGCCCAACTTGAGCGTCGTCGTAAACTGGTCGAGCTCTACAAGGACGGAATTATTCCCCAAGCAGAGCATTCTCTCGAATCAGCGCTTATCAGCTATCGGGTCAGCAAGGTGGATTTTCTTACACTTCTCGACAGTAAAATGACCCTGTTCAACTATGAACGGGAACTCTACGAATCACAGGCAGAATATATGATGAAACTTGCCCAGCTTGAAGCTGCTATCGGCACCGATCCAACAACAGCAACCGGCAACGCCGGGCATCATGAGAATTAACAATATCTCGACCATGCAGAAGAAAACTGTCATTCCCCTGCTTCTTGTTCTGCTTGCGTTTGCAGTTGGCGGGGGCTGGTTGCTGTGGCAAAATCAACATTCCGTCAAAGCTACTACTCAGAAAGCAATTCAGAGCAGGCAACTCTATACCTGTTCGATGCATCCCTTTATTCTCAGGGAGAAACCGGGTCTCTGCCCGATTTGCGGCATGGAACTGATCAAAAAGATTGACATCGGCAGCAGCGATCAGCCAGCAATGGTCGATCATCTCTCACTCTCGCCGAATCAGCGTGTCATGGCCAATGTCGCAACCCTTGAAGCGACATATAAGACGTTTAACAAAGAGATAAATGCTGTGGGCATTGTGCAATATGACCAGTCGCGACAGGCCAGGGTCACGGCCTGGGTCGCGGGCCGTATCGACAGATTGAATGTAAACAGTGTGGGAGCAATCGTCAGCAAAGCAAACCCGGTAGCGGAAGTTTACTCCCCCGATCTGATTGCCGCTCAGCAGGAGTACCTACTGGCCATCAAGAGCCGCAACCAACTGAACAGCTCACCGTTCACCTCCATTTCACAAAATGGAGACGGGCTTGTGACCGCAGCAAAAGAGCGATTGTTACTTTTGGGAGTCAAGGCAAGCCAAATCGAGGCTTTGGAAAGAAACGGCAACCCAACGATGAGGCTTGCCGTCTATTCGCCGTTCTCCGGTGTTGTGATTGAAAAAATGGTGCAGCAGGGGCAGTACGTCAATGCCGGAGAGGTACTGTTCAACATTGCTGATCTTTCATCGATATGGGTCGAGCTGGAGATCTACGAAAATGAATTACCTTATATACACCTTGGCCAGCAGATCGAAATCCGCTCACAGTCTGTCCCTCAGAACTCCTTCACCGGGCGGATATCCTTCATCTATCCCTTTCTTGATCCCAAGACCAGAACACTGAAGGCGCGAGTGGAAATGGCAAATCAAGGCATACTACTAAAGCCGGATATGTTCGTCAATGCTATCATTAAACAGCCTCTCGACTCTTCAATTGTTGTTCCTGTCACCGCAGTCATGGACACCGGCAAGCGACAGGTTGTTTGGGTGGAAAGCTCGCCGGGAATGTTCGAGTCGCGTGAGGTCAAGGTCGGGCAACGCAATAACGACAACATACAGATATTATCGGGCCTCAACCCAGGCGACAAGGTTGCTGTTTCAGGAGGATATCTTATTGACTCCGAATCCCAATTGAAATGATTGAGAAGATTATAGAATATTCTTCCCGTAACCGGATCGTCATGCTGATGGTTTTCGGGTTGATCATTGGATGGGGCGGGTGGTCAGTGTACAATACGCCGGTCGATGCCATTCCCGACCTTTCCGACAACCAGGTGATTGTCTTTACTGACTATCCGGGCCGTTCGCCTCAAGTGGTGGAAGATCAGGTGACCTACCCACTTGCTGTCAACCTGCAGGGGCTTCCCCAGGTTCGTGCCGTGCGCGCATCAAGTGCCTTCGGCTTCTCAATGATCTATGTCATTTTTGATGACAAGGCTGACATCTATTGGGCCAGAACCCGCGTTCTTGAGCGATTGAATTATGCGGCTTCACTGTTGCCTCAAGGGGTGGTTCCCACTCTTGGCCCAGACGGAACCGGAGTCGGGCATGTTTTCTGGTACACTATTGAGGGAAAAGGATATGACCTTGAAAAGCTCAGAACCCTTCAGGACTGGTTTGTGCGCTACCAGCTCAAGACCGTTCAGGGAGTTGCCGAGGTGGCCTCTATCGGCGGTTTTGTTCGGGAATACCAGATTGATCTTGATCCCAACAAACTCTTTGCCTACAACATCAAGGTCGGCAAAGTGATGGATGCAGTCAAAGCTTCCAACAAGGATGTTGGAGGAAAACTGATCGAACAGGCTGATGCTGAATACCTGATCCGTGGCAGTGGGTATGTTAAGTCCAAAGCGGATCTTGAGAACATCGTCGTCGGAGCCGACATGCGCGGTATCCCCGTCTACCTCAAAAACCTTGGCACTGTTCAGATTGGGGGAGCCATTCGAAGAGGAATGCTGGATATCAACGGCAATGGCGAGGCAGTAGGCGGCATTGTGGTGATGCGGTATGGCGAAAACGCCAAGGAGGTCATTGATCGGGTCAAGCTCAAGATCATCGATCTGGAAAAGGGATTGCCTCTCGGCATGAAAATAAAGGTCTCCTATGACCGCTCTGACCTGATCATGCGAGCAATTGAGACGCTGAAGAAAAACCTGCTTGAGGAGTCAATTGTCGTCTCACTGGTGATTCTCATCTTCCTGCTCCACTTCCGCAGCGCTCTGGTGATTGTGCTCACCCTGCCGATTGCCGTCCTGATTGCCTTTATCACCATGAAGTTAATGGGAGTCACCTCCAATATCATGTCGCTTGGCGGCATCGCCATTGCTATTGGTGTTCTGGTAGACGCAGGAGTTATTATGGTTGAAAACTGCTATCGCCACCTCTCGGAAATCCCTCCTGAAGAACATGATGAAAAAAGGCTTGAAATTGTCATCCATTCAGCAAAGCAGGTCGGGCGGGCGATCTTCTTCTCGCTGGCAATCATCGTCCTCTCCTTTGTGCCGGTCTTCATGCTGGAGGGCCAGGAGGGCAAGCTCTTTCACCCTCTCGCTTTCACCAAGACTTTCTCGATGATGGGGTCGGCCATGATTGCCATCACACTGGTGCCGGTGCTGATGTACTACTTCATGCGGGGAAAGATGCGTCCGGAGAGCGCCAATCCTGTATCAACTTTTTTCATCAAACTTTATTCACCGGTTATCCGCTGGGTGCTGCGCTGGAAAAAAACAACCATTGTCCTGAACCTTGTAGCCCTCGCCATTGCTGTGCCACTGTTCATAAATCTCGGCTCTGAGTTCATGCCGCCCCTCGACGAAGGATCGCTGCTCTATATGCCGGTAACGCTGCCCAACGTCTCCATCACCGAGGCAAAACGAATTATCCAGATACAGGACAAGATCATCAAGAGCGAGCCGGAAGTTGAGCATGTTCTTGGCAAGGTTGGCCGAGCCGAAACCTCTACCGATCCTGCGCCGGTCTCCATGTTTGAAAGTATCATCATCCTGAAACCCAAAGAGCAGTGGCGAGCAGGAATCAAAAAAGCGGACATCGTGGCCGAGCTGGACTCCAAACTGCAACAGATCGGCGTGCGTAACGGGTGGACTCAGCCGATCATAAACCGCATCAACATGCTCTCCACCGGCGTACGCACCGACCTTGGTGTCAAGATTTTCGGCAATGACCTGAATGTGCTGAAAGGTCTGGCACTTCAGGCGGAAGCGATTCTCAAACCGATCAATGGCGCCGCCGACGTGGTGGCGGAAAGGGTTACCGGCGGCAACTACCTTGATATCAACATCGACCGCGAAGCTGCCGCCCGATATGGGGTAAGTGTTGGCGACATTCAGGATGTGATTGAGACTGCCCTCGGAGGAGAGATGCTCTCCACTACCGTCGAAGGACGTAACCGTTTCCCTGTCCGCATCCGGTACCTGCGCGACTACCGCGACAATATTCCGGCAATCGGTCGTATTCTTGTCGGCGGAATGGAGGGTGCCCAGGTGCCGCTCTCCCTGGTCACAACCATGAAGATCTCCACCGGTGCGCCTGAAATTAACAGCGAAGGCGGACTGCTGCGCTCGCTGGTCTATCTGAACGTCCGGGGGCGCGACATGGGCAGTTTCGTCACCGAGGCAAAGCAAATACTGGAACAAAAGCTCAAGCTGCCAGCCGGTTACTATGTCGCCTGGTCAGGGCAGTGGGAGAACCAGATTCGTGCAAAAGAGCGTCTCCAGGTGCTTATACCACTGGGGATGGTTATCATCTTCATCCTTCTTTATTTTACCTTCAAGTCGGTGCTGGAGGCCTCCATGGTGATGCTTTCGGTGCCTTTCGCTCTTGTTGGCGGGGTCTATCTGGTCGCTGCTCTCAATTATAACCTTTCGGTGGCGGTCTGGGTCGGCTTTATTGCCCTCTATGGCATCGCTGTTGAAACTGGCGTGGTGATGGTTATTTACCTGCACGAGGCGCTCGACAAAAAACTGCTGAACGGCCCCTGCACTAAGCAGGATATCTACGATGCCGCCTTCGAGGGGGCAGTGTTCCGCCTGCGTCCCAAACTGATGACTGTGGCGGTCGCCCTGCTGGGACTGATTCCGATAATGTGGTCAACCGGTACTGGAGCAGATGTGATGAAACCAATTGCCGCACCGATGATTGGAGGAATGATTTCATCGGCAATTCATGTCCTTATCATGACGCCGGTCATCTTTGTGCTGATGAAAACACGGGATCTGAAAAAAGGTCGGTTGCATCATTCAGGTATGAAGCACTGAATGCTCTCCACTGCAAAGTATGCTGAGCCCGATGACACATTTTCTCTTATACCTCGAACGGTAACATGAGAAAATGGGTTATGAATTATTGCGTAGATATAAATTAGCTTATAATGTAACCTCTTATTATCAAGATTATTGGATATGAAAAGAATAACGGTACTTGCCGCCGCACTCCTGAGTCTTTCTGCACCGGTGTTTTCTGTTGCAGTTATAGTTGCAAAAACCTTTACTGTCGGCTATACAAAAGCCAACGATATTTCGCAAAAGTCCTTTACCGTGAAAACCGGGGAGAAAGTACGTCTTGAGGTCAACCCGACAGAGACCGGCTCTGGATGTATGAGCAGCATCATGGTTCCCGGACTCTGGAACAAGCCTCAACCTCTGGTAAAAGGCAAAAAAATTATTATGGAGTTCACGCCACAAAAAACCGGCGCCTATAAAATAACCTGCGCCATGGGGTTGCCACGTGGGGTGATCAACGTGCGATAACTCTTTTCCATGACCACTCAGACATACAGCGTCAAGGGTATGCACTGCGCAAGCTGTGCAGCCATCATCACCAAAAAGCTCTCGAAGGTTGAGGGCATTAAAGAGGTCAATGTTAATCTGGCGACTGAAAAAGCGAAGCTTGAGTTTGACGACATCGGACTGACACCCGAAGCGCTCAATGAGGTCATCAACAAATATGGCTATTCGCTGGAGATTGAAGAACCTCCTGCGGCTCTTTCGGCAACAGCCCCAGATTCCACAAAGAAGAGGGAGGAGAAAGAAAGAGAGCTGCACACCCAGCTCAGAAAGGTACAGTTTGCGCTGCCGGTAGCCCTGCTGGTTTTTATCCTCATGATGTGGGATATCGCTTCGATGTTCTTCCACGTTATCCCGCATCTGCCTCTCTCCATGGAGCATCTGAATATCTTTTTCATGCTGCTTTCTACCTGGATGGTTTTTCGTACCGGCAGGCCATTTCTGCATGGCATTGTGATGTTTGTCAGGAGCGGAGCGGCAAGTATGGATACTCTGATTGGTATCGGGACGGTGACAGCCTACCTCTACAGTGCGGTCATCACCCTGATTCCCTCGGTGAAAGAGTTCCTCCATGCACCCGATTCGACCTACTTTGACGTGACCATTGTCGTTATCGGCTTCGTCCTGCTGGGAAAATATCTCGAAGCCCGCTCAAAGATGAAGACCGGTGAAGCTATCGAAAAGCTGATCAATTTGCAGGCGAAAACGGCCTTGGTACAGAGAAGTGGCATGGAGGTTGAGATCCCGGTTGAGCAGGTGAGAAAGGGCGACACTATTATCGTGAAGCCCGGCGAAAAGCTTCCTGTGGATGGCATTATCACAGTGGGATACTCATCCATTGACGAATCAATGGTGACTGGCGAATCAATACCTGTCGACAAAAAGGCTGGCGACAAGGTGATTGGCGGCACCATCAACAAACAGGGATCGTTCACCTTTACCGCCTCCAGCATCGGCTCAGAGACAGTGCTTGCACGCATCATCAGGATGGTCGAAGAGGCGCAGGGGTCGAAAGCGCCCATTCAACAGATTGCCGATACAGTTGCCGGTATTTTTGTGCCGGTTGTTCTGGTTCTGGCTGTGCTCACCTTTCTGATCTGGCTGACGGTTGGCACGGCATATCTCGGTTTTTCAGTCAGTCTTTCCTACGGCATTCTGGGCATGGTCGGCATTCTGGTGATTGCCTGCCCCTGTGCGCTTGGGCTCGCCACTCCAACGGCCATCATCGTCGGCATCGGCAAGGGCGCTGAATATGGCATTTTGATCCGCAATGCAGAAAGCCTCGAAAAACTCAGCTCTGTCGATACAGTTGTGTTCGACAAGACCGGTACCATCACCACCGGAAAGCCGCAGGTGACTGACATTATTTCGCTCAAAAAGGAGAGAAGCACAACTTCCCTGCTGCAGCTCGCCGCCACCATTGAGAGCCGTTCAGAACATCCTCTGGCGCAAGCAATTGTCGAAGCCGCCCGCAGGGAACAACTCATCCCTGGTGATATCAAGGATTTTGCGGCACTCGAAGGCATAGGTGTTTCTGCCACGATTAACGGCACTCCCATAAGCGTCCGCAAGCCGATTGAGCGTGAAAAAGCAATACCTGAGCTTCAAAGACTTCAGGAAGAGGGCAAAACCGTTGTCCTGATTGAGGAGGATAGGAGAACCATAGGGCTGATTGCTCTCGGCGACACCATCAAATCTCAAGCTCGGGAGGCTGTTGCGTCACTGCAACGCAAGGGTTTAAAAGTGATCATGCTCACCGGTGACAACATGTCGGCTGCACGCTTTATGGCAAAGCAGGTCGGCATTGACAAGGTGATTGCCGAAGTGCTGCCCCAAGACAAGGCAAAAAAAATCATGGCGTTGCAGGCAGAGGGCAGGAAAGTGGTGATGGCTGGCGACGGCATCAACGACGCTCCTGCACTTGCCCAAGCCGATGTCGGCATTGCCATGGATACCGGAACAGACGTTGCCATTGAATCCGCCGGTATCACCCTGCTCAAGGGCGACATCAACAAGGTGGCGCAGGCCATCACCCTCTCACGCGCCACCATGCGCGTCATCCGCCAGAACCTCTTCTGGGCCTTTATCTACAACATCATCGGCATTCCGCTTGCAGCCGGCGCATTGTTTCCATTGTTGGGTATCTTCCTTAATCCCGTCTTTTCGGGACTTGCCATGGCTGGCAGCAGCGTGTCGGTGGTCAGTAATTCGTTGCGGCTGAAAGGGAAGAAGCTGTAGGGGAAATATCAATCTCAATGGGTATTTTCTGCTCTCTCACAGACAGAGACACAAACAGCAAAAGTCTATTCTATCGTCGCATGGCCTTGAATTATAAGTTTATTATTGATTTTTAATTGATGAATTTTCAATCTTTTGAACCACAGAAAAGTGTGACAATCTTTTCAACAAAGGCAATAAAAAAGTAGGACAGGGTTAAGAGAAGAAGAGCAAATTTCATGACTGCGAACATATTTGCTGCCCAAGCCATATCCGGCAATCCTTTTGACTGCGGCATGGCAAGAATGTTCAACAGATAATAATTTTCGCTACAGTCGAACAGTGCGGCCAGTATTACGGCCCATGACAGTATAATCCCGATTTTTCCGAGAGTTTTGGCTCCACTCTGAAACATCCTGCGGGCAACAAGCACAGAGGCGTTCGACAGTGTTGCGGAATAAATCAGGATATAGAGAAAATCGAATTTCAGGGAGAGTTCTGCCAGTGCTGATTGTTCTAGTTGCCATAAGTGAAGGGTGGGAATCGTTCCTTTCATCTTGAACATTGCGGGTAATTCAAATGCGATAATTCCCCCCGGTGTTTCTGTAGTTGCCAAAGGTTTGAATTTAACGTAAAACGCCAGCGATACCGCAATCAGGATAAACCATAGTATCGGTGCGGCCTGCCGCTGGCGCTGCTCACCAAGACAGCCAAGTGGTGTTTTGGCAAGCGCTTCTTCCTGTTTCTTGCAAGCATCGGCAGGGTCTGTATTGGTTCCGGTTTCACTCATGATTCTTAAGGGCATAGCCTCCATGTTCGTTAAAGAGATATGGCTGAGCTTTATAACATCACAAAGTAAACAGACCCCTGAATACCTTCTGGAATACAGGCCAGAATGCTTGCCAGTTTTTTGAGACCATATAACTGAGAATAATAAGTCCTGATAAAAAGAGTAAAGAAAAAATGCTCACCCCAAGACGCCACCATACCATTATTCTATGACTGACTTTTATTTTATGAACCCAGGTTGCAAGAAGCTGTCTCAACATCAGTACCACGATATCGATGGCAAGAAGGGCAAATCCAAAATATTTCAAAGAGGCGTTCTGGCTGTCGAAAAGATAGCCCAAGCTAATCATGACAACAGAAACAAGCATCAATAACTGCAGCCAGTAGCTGGCCAGTACTCCTGCCATGGTTTTTGGCGTGGAAAAGTCGAGCATGCCGAGCAGAATCCAGTTCAGCTTTTTCAGGTACTCACTTATTTTTCCACCTATTCCTTTTCCATCATCAAGCCGTTCGATCATGGAGGAGAGAATACCCGCCCCTCGACCAAGACGTCTGAGGTTTGGTTCGGGCTCAAGCTCCCGGTGAAAATCATAGCGTTTTTTAAATACTTTTTCCCATTCATACTCCCCGTTTTCATCCTCTTGCTGATCGTCGATATCGAGAGCTTCACGAATTGGCATCAATAGCTCATACTGCTGTTTATCTTTCTGCGATTTGAGTTTCGCCAACTCCAGCTCTTCAAGCCACTCATCAAGTACTTCCCTGAGAATGATGTTCTGGGCTTTCCTGATATACTCTTTTCTTGCAACTTTGCGTTTGCTGTTATTTTCTTTCTGTTCGTCACTCGCTGCTGGCAACTTTTCCGGCAAAAGCGCAGTAATAATTCTTTCAGCGCCATCAAGACGTCCCCAGAGAATATCGTTTCTGCGCCACTCCCGGTCAAGAAATCCCCCAAATGCTGCAAGGGAACTCCCGGCAAGTTTTGATTTCTTTTTCGTGGACTCATCCCAGAGGCTGGTAGCATCAGCCGGGCTTATCCGGTAGATGTCTACAACGTTCCCTTCGCCATAGTCACCACTCGCAAGAAGCTGAAACGTGGTTGCATCGTAGAGGTCGTAGCCGAAATCGTAGATAAATCGCACTCTTCCGGCAATCTCGGGATATGTTTCACTGAGTTGACTGAAAGCATCGTACATCTGCTCACTGGCGTTGAATGTGCCATGCTCGTGTTTGTTTTTCTGATCAGCAATAACATCATCAAGAACCGACATCAGAGAATAAATTACTGTTTCTGAAACATTCGATTCTCCGGCGTCGGAATACATGCGACTGATATAACTTTTTATTGTTTTGCTCGTAACTTTACATGGTGGTTTTAGCTCTTCATGTTTTTCCAGTCCGTTAGATGGTGTATTTACTGAGTCGATAAAATGTTTTAATTTCTTGCACACCTCGGCTGTCGGAAGCTCTTGACTGTTTGGTGTTTCTGGTGTTTCGTCAAGACAAGATAATTCTCTGATAAGAAACAGAAGCGTTTCATACAACGGATTCTCCTCTCCAAAAGAGAGCAGTTTTTCCTTGAGCAGGTAATACGATTTCAGACTGTTGCCTATCTGTTGATAAAATGATATTATGGCCTGTAAAAAATCGTCATGCCATAAAGTATAGCCCTTGCCGTTGAACAGCCCGAAATAGAGATGAATAACATCTTTTTTCGAGATGGCTTTTTCAATAGTTTTACGAATATAACTCAGTCGTCGAATCCGAAAATCGAGATCAAAACTCCGGAAAAACATGTTTTCCGTTTCCATTTCAGGGTCGCTGTTATTTCCTATGGTGGAGTTATAACGACCTGTCCTCCACCTCCTGAGATGTTCCCGGATATTCTGAACAACTTCAGCGTCTTCATCAACCATTCCTGCCCTGGCAATCATCAGGGCAAGCTGGTCGGTCAGCAGATTCATTCTTGTGTAATGGTATGCCGGATAGGCTCCGCCCAGTGCCTTAGACATACCTTGAAAATCTTTCTTTTGGTCTTCGCTGGAAACCGACTCTTCTTCTGGATTGGCAAGCCTCTTCCAGATATCCAAATAATACTGAAGCCCCTTACGGTCTGATTCTGACAAATTAAGCGGTGTTATCGAAAAAAGATTCTCCAAATCACTTTCGGAAACTGTAGCTGCATACTTTTTAAACTCATGCCCTGCTAAATGCGCCTTGAGCTGTGCTGCATTATGATTGCGTAATTTTTCGTCAAGGATATTCCGAACCTTTTTTATCCAGTCGTTTCTCTTCAGCAGCACGCAGATCTCTTCACGGATGGTTTCATCCCTCGGCAGGGTTAGCGTTAGCATGCTGTTTTTTACAAAAGAGATCTCCTTTCGGCTCTCCGGAGCATCTTTAGGTTCGGGTGAGGGGTCAATAAAGAGCAGTTTCCTTTCGATCGGGCAAGCCGCCTGACGGGCATGGATGGCATTGATGGCATGCCCGAAAGGCCGGTTATCAAGATAGCCTCCATCGGCAAACTCCCTCTTTTCGAGTTCAAAACCATTCTCACGGCTTTCATATCTTTGAAAAAAAGTGGATTGCCACTCCTCAGAAAAAGTATCCAGGGTATCACAAACCTTTACCGGTTCAAAAGCAGGCGGAATGGAAGAGGTACAGCGGGCGGCGAAGGCAAGCATGGGATCGAACATTCCGGTGAAGTCATTCTGCCCTTTTTCCCGGAATAAAGTCTCTTTACGATACCTGAACGGAAAAACATGCTTGTATATATGCTCATAGGCTTTTCCGGCACTAAGCCGCACGGGTCGCTGCAACCCCCTGAGATCGGTCGCCGTAACAAACAGATCCATAATCTCCACATGAGGTTTATTTTTTGCTTCTTTCTCCATATCCGTGAAGGCTTGAAGCAGTTTCGCATACATTCTCTGGCTGTTAAAGAGAGAACTTTTCGGCTCTTTTGACGGATAAAGGAACGGTTGCGATTGAGAGTCGTTAAGCAGCTTATCGATATCTCCTTCATCGAGCCAGATTTTTTCGAGCACCTTGAGGTCTTTCAGACCACGAACAAGGCTTTTTGCAAGACAGATACCGTTGATACCGCCTGCTGAAGTACCGGATATGATATCAACAACAAATTTATGGTCGAATGCCCCTACCTCTTTCGATAAATACTCGGCAATCTCTTTATAAACCGATACTGTCCCTTGTTTTTCTGGCTCATCTGCCGTTGACCTGGCCAGACTCAGCAATTCCTGGGCAATACCATTCATATAGATAGCGAGCGAGATACCGCCATACATAACAACGGCAAACCGGATCTCTTTGGTAATTTCGTGATCGCTCATAATACGTCAAATTCAGGGTTAAAGAATTTGTCAGTACAGCCTGCAATACAGAAGAGATGTTTTATTTCAGTAAAAATATATCCAAAAAAGCTTGTTGCAAAAAATATCGGCTCATTTATGGAAAAATAAGCACATAGACGCAAGCATCATTTTTTACAACAGATATCATCAGGTGCTGCTTTTTCGCAGGGATGACCAACCATCAATATCTTATGAATTCATTATTGATTTAGTGATGGAATAAATGCTTCATCTCCACTCAATGCATCGCACAGCAACGGCGATAAAGGATCCCAGCTCTTGCAGGCAGCTAATTCCATTTTGCGATCATATTGATCTTAATATCCAGTCCCAACCGGTTATAGATTGAACAGAATCAGGACTATCCTTCATTTTCTTCAATCCTTGCGCAGCTTGGGCGATGGCAGCGCCAAGCGTATCAAATACCAGATTA
>CAIYWF010000094.1 GCA_903929845.1 uncultured Chlorobiaceae bacterium
AGCCGTAGAGAGCATCCTCATCGCGCCCCTTCACCAGCATTTTCGCCACTTTTTTGACCATATCGGGCATGCCAGCCTTGCCGTCGCCAACAGAATAATTTCCTACTTTGGTCAGTGCCATGGCTTCAGGCATAGACTCAAAAATAAAGATAGTCTTCTCGTTGGATGCCAGATCAAGCTGCTGTTTAAACCAGTCGATCTGCTATTTGAAGTTGATCATGCTCATAAACACACAATCAGCCTCCTGAATTGCTTTTGCTGCTTCAGGATTCTTTTTTTCCAAATCAATATCACTCAACTGAGTCAGTTCGGCTTCGCCGGAAAGAAGCCCTTTGATTTTTTTCCAAAGGCCAGCGTTGTACTGCTCAAGACCGACAATAGCAACAATCTTGCGGAGATCAGACATAATAGAGGGAGTAGGTATGCATTGAGATGTATCACCTTTATCACAGTTACAGGATACTATACCTCAAATGTATAAAAGAAGCGGATTAATTCCGAAAAAGACCTTTCCGATTCACTCATCGGAAAGGTCTTTGGGTATCAAAAGCTCATTGCTGCTTCAACAATCTGTTCGGCTTTTGCATTCGGCAGATAAAAATAACGTCCTCCAAGCTTCTGGGCGAGTTTGGGAGCCTCACCCCTTGAAAGATAGTTCATTTGGGTATCGATAACGATAGCGGCCACACCATCGGCCTGGATCGAGAGTGACAGTGCCTCAACCTCCTTTTCAAGATCCTCCTTTGAAGCCTTTTCCGCCGTCGGGTCAAAGGTTGCCTGAAGGCCGATATTGCCACGTCCATCAGTAATCAGCACAAACATCACCTGCGTAATTCCTTTTGTGCGAGCTTGTTTGGCCGTCTCCCAGCCAAGATAGAGCGCAGATGCAAGAGGCGTGCCACCACCGGTCGGCAGCACATCAAGCTCCCGTTTTGCACGGTCAACACTCTGTGAGGGCGGAAGAAGCACCTGCGCCTGCTTGCCACGGAACGAAATCAAGGCAACCTGGTCGCGATGCACATAGGCATTCTGCAAAAGACTGGCAACAGCGCCCTTTGCCTGGCGCATACGGTTCAGCGCCATGGAACCCGAGGCATCAACCATAAAAATAAAGAGCGTGCCCGACTTGTCGCGGAAGCGCTTGATTTTTACATCATCTTTGGTGATGAGCAACGCGGTTTTTGGCCTGCCTGCCATCTTGCTGTCGCGACGGCGAGTCTCCTGCCACGGTGCTGCGGAAATCAACGTAGGAATAAGCGCAACTTTTCCGCTGCGCATTTCGCCTGGCTGGGCCCTCACAAAACGGCCACGCTTGAAGTTAAGCGCTTCACCACGGCTGCCCGTAGTCGTCTTTTTCTTCGAAGCCAGCGATATATTGAGAATATTGTCAGGGAGCTCCATCGTAATAGCATCCATCATCAGCTCTTCAATCATGTCGGGAGTCTCCTTCTGCTCCTCCTCCGCTTCGGCATCAGGCGTGTCCGACGGCGCCTCCTCATCCTCAGACTCAGGCTCGTCCTGCTGCGGCGGCTCCTCCTGAGGAGGCGCTTCATTCGACTCGGCTTCCCTCTCAGGCATACGGGTCGCACGGGGAATAAGCACCAGCTTGATAGCCTGCTTCATATCCTCCTCCTCAACATCACTGCGCTGAGCAAGTGCTGCTGAAGCAATTGCCGCACGAACGGTAAAGATATCAACACGATTTCCCTCGACCCCAAGACTTATGGCAGTCTGAATCAGCGCTCTAATCTGCTCGTCAGTAATCGAAACGTGCGGCAATTGCTCCCTGGCTGCCTTGATAAAACCGGCAAGCATATTCAGCTCATCACGGGTATCCTCTTCATCTCTCGTTCCGAGAACGATGTTAACAATTTTCTTGCGTGCCCGGTAATCGTTCTGGGCGGTAAACGGGACAATAATGCCTATCCGATCGAGCAGCCCCATACGAACCTCTCCATCGGTGGGATCATACGTGCCCACAAGCATGAACTTTGCCGGATGCACCTCACTGAGCCCCTCACGCTCGACAAGAACCTCGCCGCGCGAAATGGCATCCATGATGTGCGATACCGCCGAGCTGTCGAGAAGACTGATGGAAT
>CAIYWF010000095.1 GCA_903929845.1 uncultured Chlorobiaceae bacterium
CAGGACACTGAACCAACAACACTTCAGACACGTGCAATGGAATTGATTCGTTTGTACCCAGTAGATGGAAGTTGATTTTCCGCCCTTTTGCTTGTACTGTATAGAGTTATCGTTTTTTTATACGGGGAACTTCGGTTTAGTCAATAATTCAACCTTGAAAAAATTGAAATAAATGAAGACGCATAAAAATGTCGTCTTTCGGGAGTATCAACCAACGACATCTCGTTGCCTGAAGTCACTGCGCATGAACAATACAAAACCATGACCCGACACCTTGAAGCCGATATAGAGAGCATCGTCAGCGGCATTATGGCGGGCAACCGCCATACGCTGAGCCGTGCAATTACGTTGATTGAGTCGCAGCGGCCAGAGCATCAGCGGAAAGCGCATGAGATTCTCGACCGCTGCCTTGCCAAAAAGAGCAACGCCATCCGTATCGGCATTACCGGTTCGCCTGGCGCTGGTAAAAGTACCTTTATTGAAGCGCTTGGCGAGGAGATTATCCGACAGGGACTCACCCTTGCCGTTCTGGCCATCGACCCCAGCAGCCAGCAATCGCGTGGCAGCATTCTGGGCGACAAGTCTCGCATGGAAAAGCTCTCGGGTAAAAAGGAGGCTTTCATCCGCCCGACGGCCTCATCCGGCTATCTCGGAGGCACCTCGCCGAAAACCCATGAAGCAATTGTGCTCTGTGAAGCTGCCGGATATGATGTCATTCTGGTTGAAACCGTAGGTGTCGGGCAATCGGAGATGCTGGTTGACACCATGGTTGACTTTATCCTGCTGTTGATGCTCCCTGGCTCCGGCGATGAACTGCAGGGCATCAAGCGGGGCATCATGGAGATTGCTGATGCCGTGGCTATCACCAAAACTGATGGTGAACAGTCGGGTATCGCTGCTGTCTCAAAAGCTGAATTCGAGGCTGCCCTCAGAATGCTGCCACAAAAACACTCCTTCTGGCAACCACATGTTATGCTTACATCAGCCATCTCCGGCATAGGCATTGCCGAAGTATGGCAGAATATATCCAATTTTTTTGTACAGATGCGTGATCAAAACCGACTGCAAGAGCGCCGCAGCCAGCAACTCAAACACCTGCTCTCAACAGTGCTGGAGGAGATGCTCAAAAAAGAGTTTTTCGCTCATCCCGAAGTGATCAACGCAAAAAATAAAGTGGAACAACAGGTACTCTCAGGAGAGCTGAGCCCCTTCAGCGGTGCAAGCGCCCTGATGGACGCCTTCACTCGTCGCCGATAAACTCCTTTTCTTCAGCCTTGACAATCAATACCGGGCAATTTGCCTTGCGGACAACCGTCTCGGCAACACTGCCCATAATGAAGCGGCTCAGCCCTTTCTTGCCATGAGAACCCATGATGACGAGATTGACATCAAGCTCGCCTGATTTTTCAAGGATCACATCCGATGGATTTCCAATCTCTACAATGCACTCGGCCTTCAACCCCGCCCCAAGCAACTCCTGAAGAACAACCTCAAGATCTACCCGTGCTGCTTTTTCGAGATCCTCTTCAAGAGGGACATAATTAAAGGTGATATCAACCGCCATTGGCCTCGGTTCCACAACATTCAGCAGATAGACTGAAGCCCCCATGCTCGCCGCAAACTCCTTGGCATACTGCACCGCCTTGCGTGAGGCATCTGAAAAATCGACAGGACAAAGAATCGAATGAATCTTGAACATGATCGGAATGATTTAGGTTGCCTTGGATGAGTCCGATGACTTGTTTCCATCAAGAAACGCCTTGAACAGTTCAATCGGTAAGGGAAAAATAATCGTTGAATTATGCTCTGCGGAGATATCCTTCAGCGTCTGCATATAGCGAAGCTGGAGGGCTGAGGGACTGGCAGCAATAATCGTGGCTGCATCGGCCAGGCGTTGTGCTGCCTGGTACTCCCCTTCTGCATTGATAATGGTCGAACGGCGTTCACGCTCTGCTTCAGCCTGTTTGGCCATCGCCCGGCGCATCTCCTCTGGAAGATCAATCTCCTTCACCTCAACTTTAGCAACTTTGACTCCCCATGGCTCTGTATCCTTGTCGAGAATTGTCTGGATACGATCATTGATTTCATCCCGTTCAGCAAGCAGATTATCAAGCTCCCCTTGGCCGCACACACTGCGAAGCGTGGTCTGGGCCAACTGTGACGTGGCAAAATGAAAATCAGCCACCTCAACAATCGCCTTTATCGGATCAAGAACACGGAAATAAACCACTGCACTCACCTTCACCGAGACGTTATCGCGGGTTATAATATCCTGCGGGGGCACGTCAAGCGTCACCGTCCGAAGGTCAACCTTGACCATTTTATCGATACCCGGAATCAGAATAATCAGCCCCGGCCCTTTTGCCGCAATAATCCGCCCGAGACGGAAAATAACCCCCCGTTCATACTCCCTGAGAATCTTCAGCGACGAGACCAAAAACGCGGCAATCAGAACCAGAACGTTCATCACATCAAATGTCATCATAACATCAACTCCTGTTGTAATCTTGTTTCCCTTAAAATTAACACTTCTGCGACCCATTTTACTATTTATTTCGGCATCCCCGCAATAAAACGCTCTATAAGGCCAATCTCTTCAGCACTGAGCCTGAACTCCGCAGCGCCAACAACACCTTCAACCTGGGCAGCATTGCGACCACCAACAATCGCGCCCGTCACTGCGGGATGGCGCAAGGTCCATGCGATGGCAACTTCACCGGCGGAACGTCCGTGCTGCGCGCCGATCTGTTTAAGCAACTCGACCAGTTCGAGATTGGCGGAAAGACGCGGCTCCTGAAACTCTTTGTTATTTCTGCGCCAGTCATCTGCTGAAAAATTTGCAGCCCGTTCCCGCGTCATGGCGCCGCTCAACATGCCGGAAAGCATTGGCGAATAGACAATAACGCCGATGTTCTGCTCTTGGCAATAGGGCAACAACGTCTGTTCAATCGCCGGACGAAGCATTGAATAGGGTGGCTGAAGGGTGGCAACCGGCGCAATCGGGGTAATCCTGCGCAGTTGATCAACACTGAAATTAGAGACACCGATATGGCGTACCAGCCCCTCCTCCTTGAGGCGAGCCATCTCCTGCCAACCCTCTTCAAGGTCAGCTTCAGGGTTTGGCCAGTGAATCTGATAGAGATCGATGGCATCGACGTTGAGGCGCTTCAGGCTCCCTTCGCATTCACGCCGTATTGAATCAGCCTTGAGACTGTTGCCCATCTGGCGGCGTGCATCCCACACCAGTGAACATTTGGTGAATATCCAGGGCCTGTTCTTCATACCGGCAACAGCCTTCGCCACCAGCTCTTCAGAATGGCCAAGGCCGTACACCGCTGCCGTATCTATCCAGTTTATGCCAAGCTCAACGGCTCGTTCAATGGCGGCAATCGCATCACCGTCATCCTGCGCTCCCCAGCCAAAGGCCCAGTCGCCGCCACCAATGGCCCAGCTTCCGAAACCGACAGGGGTAATCTGCATATCTGTATTTCCAAGCTGCCTTTTCTGCATCATCGTTCCTTATGTTTAATGTTATGCTGCTACTGTTTTTTCATAAAATGGAGAAGGAATTCTCGGGTAGACTCGATAGACGTGGCGGAAAATCTCCTCGGCCCTCCCCTTCACCTCCTCTTCGGTATAGCTCTCCACAGGCAAACCGGTATCGTCACTCCAGAGAAAATCCTGGATTGCCGCGCGGACCGCATCCCGGGTTGACTCCTTCTCCTGCCAGTGGTCGATCCTGAGCTTTTCTGCCTTCAGTGTTTCAAGAAGCCCCTTCGCCACCTTTTTTATACGACCTCTCTCCTGCGGGATCAGCTCCTGCTTCTTCAGAAGGTCAAAAATGGCGAGTGACTCCTCGTCAAGCCCTTCTCGCACTGCCCGGCTCTCCTCCTGATCAAGCTCCTGCACCAGACGCACCAGCTCCTCAAAAGTTTTCTCAATCGACGGACGATCTTTCTCCCGATTATAAGCATCAACAATCTCCTCATAGTGGCGCTGAAAGTTGGTGCGAAGCGGGTTCCGCTCCATCAGTCGCCGCAGTTTGTTGTCAATTGCCTGACTGAGATTCTGGACGGCTGTGCGCTTGATCCGACTCCGCTCAAATTCCTGTCGAAGCCGCTCAAAATCAATTTTACTGATATCAAAAGGCTCCGATGCTTCTGAAAGCTGGGAGGGTATTACCTCAATGGCCGCATCAACAAGGTGATGGAACTGCCGGATGATGTCGGTGATGTCGGCCTGCTCACGATCCTCCTGCAGGCTCCTGTAGACCATCGTGATTGCATGGTAATCGGGCCGCACTTCATTGACTCCCTCAATATTGATACAGGCCTTGAACTTCTTGAACAGCTCCCGGCACATCACCTCAAAACGCTTGGGGATCTCATCATTCTCGTTGGCCGCCTCCTTGGCTGCAAGAATCAAGGCGTTGCGGTCGAAACCACTTTTAGTAATAATATCGTCGAGAGAGGCGCCGCGCCCGACGAGGAAAGAGCGGATAATCGTTATCGTTTCCACAAGATCAGCGAGCAGCTCCTCATTCGGCCTGGCAGGATCGGTCTCGCCTCCGCCGCCTTCATGGCCATCGTCACCCACACCGGCAAAGGTGGCCAGCGCCTTGCGCAGATGGCGGAGAATGCCGCAATAGTCAACAATCAGGCCGTTGTTCTTCCCCGCATTGATCCGATTGGCCCGTGCAATAGCCTGCATCAGCGTATGCGCCTTGAGCGGTTTATCAAGATAGATGGTCGCAAGGCTCGGAACATCAAAGCCGGTCAGCCACATCGCACAGACAAAAACAACGCGAAAAGGGTGCTCCGCCTCCTTGAAAGCGTCGTCGAGAGCCATGCGCTGCATGTTCCGGAAGCGGGGCTTCGCTTTCATCGAATCCGGCAGTTCCATCCCCTCCTTGATGAGCCGTCGGTGAGGCAGAATATCGAGATCCCACTTGCGGAACTTCTCAACCTCCCCCTGCTCCTCGCTCACCATAACCGCCATCAAGGTTTCACGCATCCAGGCGATCTTCCGTTGACGCTGAATCTCCTCCTGCTCATCGGCAATCGCGGGCAGCTCACGCTCCAGCTCCCTGATCCGCTCCTGCCAGTAGAATTCAATCAGCAGATACATGCGAACACAGGTAATCTTGTCGATACAGACCATCATCGCCTTGCCCGACTCCCAGCCGTTGGAGTAGTGGTGCACAAAATCGCGCGCAATCTGGTCGAGGCGCTTGCCTGCCGTTATGATGTGATAATCTCGCCGAAGAGTCTGCTCAAGACGCTCGGTAACATTGATATCGTCAATCTCAAGGCTCTCCACCTTTTCGGCAATGCGCTCATTCAGGTCACCCAGCGCAATGCCAAGCTTCTCACCACGGGCATCGTAGTAGATCGGCACCGTCGCCTTGTCGTCCACCGCCCGCTGAAAATCGTAGGTCGAAACATAGTCGCCAAAGACACGTCGGGTAATTTCGTCATCCTTGAAGAGCGGCGTGCCGGTAAAACCGATAAAACTGGCATTCGGCAGCGCATTGCGCATATTGATCGCCAACATCCCGTACTGCGTCCGGTGCGCCTCATCGGTAATAACAATAATATCGTCCCGGCTGGTATAGCTCTCTTCAGGCTTTACCTCCGTGTTGAACTTCTGGATCAGCGAAAAAATATACTTCTTGTGCTGCCCCAGCAACTCGCAAAGGTTCTGGCCGCTCGAAGCACGGCACGGGTCGCGGTCGTTATCCACCACACCGCAACCGGCAAAGCTCTTGTAAATCTGTGTATCGAGGTCGTCACGGTCGGTGAGAATCAGAAAGGTGAAGTTCCCGCCAAGCTTGCGATGCACCTTGCGCGTAAAAAAGAGCATCGAATAGCTTTTCCCCGACCCCTGGGTATGCCAGAAGACGCCAAGTTTCCCCTTGCGCTCTCTGCGCTCCACAACCGCCTCAAGAGCACGGTTTACCCCGAGAAACTGGTGATTGCGGGCAACGATCTTTTTTGTCTCACCCGAAGAGTCATCAAAAGCGATAAAGTTCTCAAAGAGATCCATAAAATTGCTCTTCTGGCACAACCCCCTGAGCAGCGTCTCCATCTCAACAACACCCGGCTCACGCTCGGCAAGCCGCTTCCACTCATGAAAATGCTCCCAGCGGCTGGTAATGGAGCCAAGCTTCGCCTTGTGACCATTGCCAAAAATGAGCAAAGCGTTGTGGTGAAAGATATGCGGGATGGTATCAGTATAGTCTTTGAAATTCTTCTCATAGCCCGAGCGAATATCTTGGCCGATATTCTTGAACTCCATGAAGAGGAGCGGCAATCCGTTGACAAAGCCCACAATATCAGGACGCCGCCGGTAGAGGTCGCCCCGAATCCAGAACTCCCGAACGCAGAGAAAATGGTTGTTCAGCGGCTCATCAAAGTCGAACACCCGCACCCGGTGTTTGAGACGCTCCCCCTTTTCATTCTGGAAGGTAACCAGCACCCCGTCGCGGAACAGCACATACTTCTCCCGGTTCGTCGCCAGCAGCGTCTGCGTCGCCGTCGTTGTCACAACCTGCCGCAGCGCATCGTCATACGCCGTATCGGGCAGCCCCGGATTCAACTCAATCAGCTTCGCCCGTAGCGTGCGCGTCAGCACCACCTCCCGGTCGTCACTGCGGCCGAGGAGACTGTCGGGGCCGAAGTCCTCGCGGTTGTGGGCATAGAGCGACTCCCAGCCCAGTTGCTGCTCCAAGTAGTCCGCCGTCGTCTGCTGGACGAGGGAATCTTCGGTGTAGGGAGATGGGGTCATAGACTCTGCGGTTTCAATGTCGCCACCGTTTCAGTGACTATTATTTGCCGGGATGTGTGCATCGAAATTAACGTATCTGAACGAATAAAGCATCACACTTTTATCGGTTACGCAAGGATTGCACTGTTCAGCGGGTGTTGAAAAAGAGTGGAATGCCTTTTATCCTTTAAGCCGAAGTTCCCCAGCCAAAAACCACATAATCTATTGATTTGTGATAAAATACAGCGATTTGGTGTGTTTTGTACCCATGTAAATTACGTCAAAGCATTTGTTTTATAAGGAATTAATCAATATATTAATTCCATGCACATTGATATCGTCCCAAATAGAAATTCTCGTCCCGCCATCTTGCTCCGCCAGTCTTGGCGTGAG
>CAIYWF010000096.1 GCA_903929845.1 uncultured Chlorobiaceae bacterium
ACAACTGCCACCCTTTCTATACCGGAAAGCAGACTCTTGTCGATACCGCCGGACGCGTCGAACGCTTCAACAAGCGCTTTGCAAAATCCACAGCAGCACAGGCAAACGTCTGAAGAACAGAGCTTGCGCTTTTGCGGCAAACCAACACTAACCTATCGAAACAGCTATGAGTGTCAGGGAGGTTTATCAGAAAACAGAGCCTAAAATGAAAAAGACTATCGAGGCTTTTCAGCACGAAATCGCTTCGATCAGGACAGGAAAGGCAACAACGACACTGCTTGACCGTGTGAAGGTAGAGGCTTATGGCCAGCAGATGCCACTGAAACAGGTCGGCAACATCAGTGTTCTTGATGTTCACACGCTTATTGTCCAGGTCTGGGACAAATCCATGGTATCGGCTACTGAAAGAGCTATCCGCGATGCCAATCTTGGGCTCAACCCTGCCGCCGACGGCCAGAACATTCGGGTCAGCATTCCTCCGCTCACTGAAGAGCGCCGGAAAGAGTTTGTCAAACTCACCAAAAAATTTGGAGAGGACTCAAAAGTATCCCTTCGCAACCTTCGCCGCGACATGATTCAGGAGATTGAAAAGCTCGAAAAATCAAGAACGATCAGCGAAGACGACAAGAACAAGGGCAAAAAAGAGGCTGACGAGATGCTTCACAAATTTGAAAAACAGCTCACAGACCTGATCACCAACAAAGAAAAAGAGATCATGGAGGTATAGCGACCGAGCAACTACCAAAGTAAAAAGCCGGAGTTACATCCGGCTTTTTACTTTTTACGCAGATACACACACTACCCCTCAAAATACTCCTTCATGTTCCTGAACACCTCTCTCTTCCCAAGCAGTCCACCAATCATCCCAAGAACCGTTGCTGCCCCCGCAGCAAAAAAGAGTGGCCGTGCAGAAATGTTGTTCGTATAATAGATTGCAGGGATTCCCCGCTCTTTGGCGAAGCTGTCCAGCGAAGTTGTGCCAATGACAAGATCGGGTTCATAGTCAATTACAGCCTGCATATCCTCTTCAAGATATTTACGATATCGGATCTCTGTGCCGAGCATCGAAAGGACGTTGTGGTCTTCCTCGCCAAGCGCATTCCTCGCAATAGAGGTCGACGCATAAGGCACCTCAAGCCCGGCTTCAAGCAGCAGGCGCACTACCGGCAGTTCGTTCCCTTCATAACCAGCGACAATCACTTTGCCCTTCAAATGGTTAAACCGGGCAAGCACATCCCGCGTCTTCTGGCTTTCCTCCTCAGCAACAGCCTGAACTGTAGCTACATCAAGATCAAGAGCTTCCCCGATACGGCGTATCCACTGCGCGGTGGCATTCGCTCCGATCGGATTTCCTTTAACAATCTTCACGCCATGCTCTTCAAAAAGCGCAGTCGAACGTTCATAAAAGGGGTGGAGCACCGCACAAGCCTCAACCTGGCCAGCTTCTATATAGTCTTCCAGCGCTGTTCCAGGAAGCGCAATGACTGACTCAACGCCGATTTTCTGGAGAATTGCGCCAATCATCATCGCATCCACCGGAAAAATCTCTCCCAGCACCACAAGCGATTTAGCTTTTTTCTCTCTGGAAAACCCTGCAAAACGTTTCAAAAGTGTAGCAACAGCAACATCTTTTGCTTCAGGATGTGTCCTTATCTGAAAGGCAGGCAGACGCACGAGAAGCACCTCTGCATTGCCGATTTTCCTGGGTAACAACTCTTCGGCGATACCAGCCGTCTCAGCAACACAGGTACTGACAACCGGAATAAAACGCACCGCCGGATCACGGGCAATCTCCTCTATGGTGCGGCGAAGATCGTCAATCATGGTGCCACCAGATATCTGCACATTCATCAATTCAGGTGATACAATCGATTTACGTGCAGCATAAAAGTGCGAAACAAAGGTCAGCCCGTAAAGACATCCCTGATCCGCGACCAGACAGACCTGAACACCATCAATTCTTGTCAGTACCCTCAGTCCGCCGAATGCAGGACACATCGACTGGGGATGCAGCATGTCACAACCTTTTTTCTCCATGAAGCACAACTGTTTTTTTGACCTGTTGAATATATGCGCCATCGACCATTTTTTTGGGCATTCCCTTGAGCCGCACTGTCGCTGCAGAGTAGTTTGCAAATCTGCCCGTCATCAACCTGAAATATTTCGTCCCAGCCATAGATGTTGGCCAAACAAAAGCCTTGATTCCCGAAGAACGCAAAGGAGTAATTTGTTGGTGTGCCCTCTTCTCTGTCTCGAAGGTAGCAAGAACAATGGCATAATCACCTTTAACAAGCACAAGAGAATCGGCAACACCTCCTGGTGACTTTATCGGATAAACAGTGGCGACTGAGCGTGGAGTAGCAACGACAGCAACCGCTCTGCGATCTACTACAGTGGCAACTCTTTTGGAAGGCTCCACTGTTGACGAGAAATAAGTGCTCCACGACAACCGGCCATACACTATTGCAAGCAACAAGCCAACAAGAACAACCACGGAAAGAGGCAAAATAAATCCGGGCGACCTCCTCTCGCTCCTTTCCTCCTTAAGCTGCGGCAAAACAACCTCTTTCAAATCCTGATACTCCCTGTTCAGCAGCTCTTCCAACGTACGATCAGGAAAAAAGCTGTACGCGCCATCTTCAGGGGCGAAGCGACCTATCCCCTGCAGATGGAGCGCTTTTTCCTGCTGAAGAGTGGAAGAGAAGAGTGTGGCAAGAGTCCGGGAAAACTTTGCAGCTTCACCCTGATTCATTGAAAGTCGCGAAACAGCAAGGGAGAGCGAGGCATCGGCGCCAGAAAGAGCGCTCTCAAACCTCAATTTGTTAAGGGGTGGCGCAAAGACCATGACCGAGCCGCTGCTCCGTTTTGACGCAGGAACATGTGTTACATAAAATGAGCCAAGCCCTTTGATCGAAAGCTTCCGAAAAGCAAGCAGCTCAGCAACCATTGCGCCGCAAAATCCATTGAAAAGAGATGCCGCTTCCTGCCTCTCCAGATCAAGCAATACTGCCAGCTCCTCTGTCAATTCTCGATTAATCATAGGCCATCACTCTTGCGTAACAAGCGCTCTGCACTGTTATGTTAATAAAAAACGAATATAACACATCCCCCATGAAAACCCTGCCTGTCTTGCTTTTTGCTCCCAAACGAACGACATCGACTGAAACAATCAACGGGAAATTTCAAAATGTTTTCCTTTATTGAGAAGCAAGATAGCTACAGCCCACCTCCAGCACAAGATGACATGGACCCAGTAATTCTCTCAGTCAGCGAACTGACACAGCAAATAAAAACCGGACTTGAAACTCTTTTTCCTCAAGTAAGGATCAAGGGAGAGATATCAAACTGCAAGCAGCACGGTTCGGGGCACATCTACCTGACACTGAAAGATGAGGGCGCCCAGATACCCGCCGTTATCTGGAAAACCACGGCAAACCGTCTTGCGGCGACACTCAAGGATGGCATGAATGTGGTTGCTGAAGGACGTCTTGAGGTTTATCCTCCATCCGGACGCTATCAACTTATCTGCACGTCAGTCGCTGAAGCCGGGCAGGGGGCGCTGCAACAGGCTTTTGCTGAACTCTTGCAAAAACTTGCCAAAGCGGGCTATTTCAGCACTGAACGCAAAAGAGCTGTTCCAGCTCTTCCAGAGACCATCGGACTCATTACTTCACCTACCGGGGCGGTGATTGAAGATATGAGCAACGTGCTTGAACGGCGATTTCCTGCCGCCAGAGTTCTTCTTTATCCTGTCAGGGTTCAGGGCACTGGCGCGGCTGAAGAGGTTGCATCCGGAATCGCCTTTTTCAATACCACGAAAAAAAAGCAGCATCGACCCGAAGTGATTATTGTTGCCAGAGGAGGAGGCTCGCTTGAAGACTTGCAGGCCTTCAACGGAGAACTTGTCGCCAATGCCATCTATCACTCGAAGATACCGGTCATCAGCGCCATCGGCCACGAAACCGACCTCACCATTGCTGATATGGTAGCCGATCTTCGGGCTGGAACCCCGTCCATCGCTGCAGAACTCGCCGTGCCTGATACCCAGGAGCTGCTGCGAAACATCAGCAATCTTCAGTCAAGACAGGAGAGGCTGCTTATGGCAAAGCTTGAGGGCGCAGACCGTCACGTCTATTCAATCTGCAGCAGTTACGCCTTTAATCGCCCTCCGCTACAGATGCAGCAGTTTCATGAACGGCTCGATTCCCTTGTTGCCCTTATGTCGCGCACCATCACCACCACCTACAGTCAGCGAGTGCAACACTACGCTTCAGTCAAACAGCAACTGGGGCTCCTCGACTACCGGAAAACGCTTGAACGGGGATATGTTCTTGTCAGAAAAGAGGGGAAATTCATGACCGGCGCCAACAAGCTGCAGCCTTCTGACGGAGTGGAGCTTCTGTTTCATGATGGAACACTGCCCGCCTTAATCAGTGGTGAGAAGCTGCCCTGATAATACTCCGAACAAGCTCAAGATCCTCAAGCGTGTTCACCCCCGGATTATCCACAAGCGTTGTGACGCACTTAATACGGAAGCCGTTTTCCAACAGCCGGAGCTGCTCAAGCGACTCAGCCTGTTCGAGCATGGATGGTGGAAGGGTTGCGAATTGCGCCAGCGCCCCTGAGCTGAATGCGTAGAGACCTATATGACGATAGAAAATGGTTGACGGAAGCACGTTGCGCCTGAAAGGGATTGGGCATCGCGAAAAATAAAGCGCATATCCTTTGGAATCAAGAACAACCTTCACCTGATGAGGATCTTCGATCTGTTCTTCATCATCAGGCTGAAGCGGAAAAACCAGGGTTGAACAATCAGGAGGATGATCAGAAAAGAAGGGTTCAAGAGCAAGATCGATATTTTCAGGACTGATCAGGGGCTCATCGCCCTGTAAATTGACAAAAACATCTCCCCCGATCTGCCGGGCAGCTTCAGCGATACGCTCGGTACCACAGGTCGCATTGGGCGAGGTCATAAAAACTTCTGCCCCGCACACCTCCAGAACGCTCGCTATCTCCCGACTGTCGGTTGCCACAACTACCCTTCCGGCCAACCGTGACTTCAGCGCCTGACGCCAGGTACGAACAATCAGCGGTTCTCCTTCAATATCTGCAAGCATTTTTTTGTCGAGACGGCTTGAATCAAGCCTCGCAGGAATCAGAATAACCGCGTTCATGAGGGAATCAGAAATGGTTCGAAAATATGGCTTGCAGCTTCAGCGCTGATTCCTTCAATCATCACGCTCTTCGTCCGAGAGCTTCTGCCGGACACGATATGCACCCTATACTGAGGAACACCGAACACCTTCGCAAACAGTTCGCAACACTCCTCATTCGCCGCATCATCTACCGGCGCTGCTTTCAGGCTCACCTTCAGGCCCCCGTTATAGGTACCGCAAATCCTGCTTTTTGATGAGCGGGGCTGTGCCTTAACGACAAAAATCACACAGCCCCCTTTTTCACGGAGCTCAATCACCTGACCGTTACCCAATCACTTTTGGCACCTTGAAAAAGCGATCCTGCCTGTCAGGAGCATTCTGCAAGACCTCCCCTGAAGAGAGAGCAGGAAGCTGAACATCCTCCCGAAGCACATTGACCGGGTCGTGAATGCTGCTGAGCGGCAAAACTCCATCCGTATCGACTTCATTGAGCTTTTCGACATAGTGAAGGATATTATTGAGCTCAGTGGTCATCGTCAGCATCTCTTCATCGCTGAACCTCAGCTTGGCCAATTCGGCGATATAGGCAACATCCTGAGTAGTAACCGACATAATAACGTCATCGTAACATTAATAAAGACAGTTCAAGGAGTTTCCAGTGAGATCATGAAAACTCCTTGACAAAGAACTACAATCTGCAGACACCGAATTTCTGCTCATCAACCCTGTTTTTCGGACGGGTTTCAATCGGAACATAGGGACGCTCATCTTCGCCAAGATAGATCTGCCGGGGTCTTGAAATTTTCTGCTCCTGATCCTTGACCTGCTCGATCCACTGGGAAAGCCATCCCGGAACCCTTCCAATAGCAAAAAGAACAGGAAACATTTCAAGAGGAAAGCCCATTGCCTGATAGATCAATCCAGAATAAAAATCAACATTGGGATAGAGCTTGCGTTTAACGAAATAGTCATCTTCAAGCGCAATTCTTTCAAGTTCAAGAGCAATATCGAGCATCGGACTGCGACCAGTCTCTTCAAAAACCTGGAATGCTATCTCCTTGATGATTTTTGCCCTCGGATCATAATTCTTGTACACCCTGTGGCCAAAACCCATCAAACGGCCTTCGCCATCCTTGACCGATTTGATAAAATCAGGCACCTTATCAAGAGAACCGATTTTTTTAAGCATGTGAATAACCGCCTCATTTGCTCCACCGTGCAGAGGGCCATAGAGCGCGGCACATCCCGCAGCTATTGCTGAATAAGGATCAACTCCCGAACTGCCGACAGCGCGGACAGCACTGGTCGAGCAATTCTGTTCATGATCGGCATGAAGAATAAAAAGAACATCAAGCGCATGTTCAAGCACCGGATTCGGCTTGTAGTGCATCTCGGTCATCTTGAACATCATGGAAAGAAAATTGCCGGTATAGCTTAATTCATCATCGGGAAGAACATAGGGAAACCCCATGCTGTGCCGGTAACTCATTGCGGCCAGAGTGGGGATCTTGCCGATAAGACGACGAACCTGCAGCTTGCGGGACTCTTCATCGGCAATATCCTTGGCATCGGCATAAAATGTCGAGAGTGCGCCTATGGTACCAACAAGAATACCCATCGGGTGGGCATCATAGCGAAACCCGTCCAGAAATTTGGTCATATTGGCATGCGTCAGGGTATTATGCCGGATATTATAAGTCCAGACAGCAAGCCGCTCCTTGTCGGGAAGCTCCCCCTTGATAAGCAGGTAGGCCGTCTCAAGAAAGGTGCTCTTTTCTGCAAGTTGATCGATAGGATAACCACGATACCTTAAAATACCCTTGTCTCCGTCTATATAGGTAATATTGCTTTTGCAGGAAGCTGTATTAAGATACCCAGGATCATAACCCAATAAGCCAAAATCATCGGAAGATATCTTGATCTGCCGAAGGTCGACGGTGCGAATTGCTCCATGTTCAATAGGCAGGTCAAAAGATTGACCTGTACGGTTGTCCGTAACGGTCAGGGAATTTCCAGGTTTTGTAACGGCCATAATGTTAACGGTATTAATTTAACTAAACAATAAAAAATTCTGCCGCAAGATACATTTACTTCAAGAATTTATAAAAATCCAGTTAAATCCTGCGGGTGAAAATATTGAAGAAAAGAAATGAAAATACTTTTTGGATATTATGAACCCGCTCCTTACTTTTACCACTTCTTAATGGAGCTGTAGCTCAGTTTGGTTAGAGCGCCTGCCTGTCACGCAGGAGGTCGCGGGTTCGAACCCCGTCAGCTCCGCATAAAAAAGCCTTTCCCTTGTCAGGAAAGGCTTTTTTGTTTCGGGATATATTGGAAACTTGGGGATAAAGAAGATCAGTTTTTTCAGCTTTTTTTGCGCTTGTCACGGACGTAGATTGCTTTTGACTGACCTTCACCGATAAGACGCTCTTCGAAATCAAAAAGTTTCGTGGCAGCCAAAAGTTCTCCAAGCCTGATATAGCCGTAATTGCGGGGATCAAACTCGGGTGACTGTTTGGCAATATTGCTGCCTGTGGTTGCAAGATGCGCCCAGCCACTTTCGTCTGAAGAGGCTTCAACGGCATTCCTCAATAACCGTACCAAACGGGTATCCTGCTTGAGTTCTGCCATTGTTTTTTTTGCAATCGGCTCATTTTCAT